>CAIUDK010000084.1 GCA_903897875.1 uncultured Hyphomicrobiales bacterium | reverse complement strand
CCAAAGATGTAGGGAGCCATTTTTGGGTTCCAACGATGTGACTGATGTCCAAAGTGGGCGCCAGACTCGAGCAAGGAACGCATAGAAAATTCGGGCAGTGCCATATTCGTCTTCTCCGGTTAGGCCTCGGCGGATAGTTGACCCCGAATGGAGCCACCGGAGCGTTCCTTGTAGCAGGAACGCCAAATCCACCTGTGGAATGGTTGTCCGTCTATATGGGTTTGGCCCGAAAGGCAAGGCAGCTGGTCCATATCAGCCGCCATAAACCCCTCTTTATACGTGTTCCACCGAAACAATGCCCGGAATGGCCTTAATTGCGGCCGCAATCGACGTATTGACCTGATATTTGCCCCGCAAACGCAGCTCAACCTCGCTGCCGTCCGCCCCCGTCATGAGGACGAGCGAGACTTCCCCCTCCCCGCGACCGGTCAGGCGTTGGGCAATTGAGGCCATGGGTGCGGCATCGCGCAGGAAGATTCGCAGGCCCTTTTGGACACGGTTGGCGGCCTGATCGAGCGGCTCGACTGTCACAATGCGAGCGCGCACATCATCGCCCTCGACACTGGCTTGGATGCCCACCAGAACCGCATTGCCCTTTTCGAGCAGGTCGCGGAATTGATTGAGGCCCTCTTGGAACATGATCGCTTCATATTGGCCCGATGGATCAGAGAGCGTGACAATGCCCATCTTATTGCCAGTCTTGGTGCGCCGCTCGGTACGATCCAGAACTGTCGCCGCCAAGCGCCCTGCCGACTGGCCCTTTTTGACGCCGCGCGCAAAGTCCACCCAGCGCTCGACACGCAGCTTCTGCAGCACGCCCGCATAGGCATCCAGCGGATGGCCTGAAATGAAGAAGCCCACGGCATCGAACTCACGACGCAGCCGCTCGGCCGGTGTCCACGAGGCAGACTTTTGCAGATTGAACGCTTCCGTCATGCCGCTATCGCCACCAAACAACAGGCTTTGCCCGCGCAGACGATCATCCTGTGCTCGATTGGCCAAGGCCAGCATGGTTTCAATCGACCCAAACACACGGGCGCGATCCGGCTCCAGCTCATCAAAGGCGCCCGCAGCCACGAGGCTTTCGAGCACCTTCTTATTCACCTCACGCGGATTGAGGCGACGTGCGAAATCGGCAATGTCCTTAAACGGTTTGTCACCGCGCCCCGCCACAAGCGCTGCCGCCTGCCCTTCGCCAACACCTTTGACGGCTGATAGCGCATAGCGGATGGCATACACGCCGTTCTCATCGGCGCGCACATCAAAATCAACGCCAGAGCGATTGATGCTTGGTGGCTCGACACGAATACCAATGCGATGCGCTTCATTGCGAAACTCGGACAATTTATCCGTGTTCGATTTATCCAGCGTCATAGAGGCCGCGATAAACTCAACCGGATAATTGGCTTTGAACCAACCAGTTTGATAGGCAATCAACGCATAAGCGGCAGCGTGACTTTTATTGAAGCCGTAATCGGCGAATTTGGCGAGCAGATCGAAAATCTCATCCGCTTTGGCTTTGGTGATTTCGCGCTCCATAGAGCCGCGCACGAAGCGATCACGCTGCGCATCCATTTCGGACTTGATCTTCTTACCCATCGCGCGACGCAGCATATCGGCTTCGCCCAGCGAATAGCCCGACAGAAGCTGCGCGATCTGCATCACCTGTTCTTGATAGATGATGACGCCGAATGTCTCTTTGAGAATAGGCTCGATAATGGGGTGAATATAATCGGCTTCTTGCTCGTTGTGCTTGACCGCGCAATAGGTCGGAATATTCGCCATTGGACCCGGACGATAGAGCGCGACCAGAGCGATAATATCTTCAAGCCTATCGGCGCGCATTTCGGCGAGCGCCTTGCGCATGCCGGCACTTTCCACCTGAAACACGCCAATCGTTTCGCCGCGTCCCAGCATCTCATAGGTTTTTTTGTCATCCAGCGGGATTGTCGCCAGATCAACCACAACGCCACGATCGGCCAAAAGCTTGATCGTGGTTGAAATGGTTGTGAGTGTTTTCAGGCCAAGAAAATCGAACTTCACGAGGCCCGCAGGTTCAACCCATTTCATATTGAACTGGGTTGCAGGCATATCGGATTTGGGGTCGCGATAGATCGGCACAAGCTGATCGAGCGGGCGATCACCAATCACAATACCAGCCGCATGGGTGGAGGCGTTTGAATAAAGCCCCTCTAGCGTCTTTGCGATTTCCAACAGCTGCGCAACTTTGGGATCATTGTCGGCCGCCTCTTTCAAACGCGGCTCAGAATCCACGGCCTGTTTGAGCGTCACTGGTGCCGCAGGATTTTGCGGGATCAGTTTGGCAAGCTTATCCACTTGGCCCAGCGGCATCTCCAACACGCGCCCGACATTGCGCAACACACCGCGCGCAAGGAACGAACCGAAGGTGATGATCTGCGCCACGCGATCCTCGCCATAGCGACCGCGCACATAGCGGATCACTTCGTCGCGACGCGTTTGGCAAAAATCGATATCGAAATCGGGCATTGATACGCGTTCAGGATTGAGAAAGCGTTCGAAAAGCAAACCAAAGCGGATCGGATCAAGATCGGTAATCGTCAGCGCATAAGCGACAAGCGAACCTGCACCCGAACCACGGCCCGGCCCAACCGGAATGCCATGCGACTTTGCCCATTTGATAAAGTCGGACACGATGAGAAAATAGCCCGGAAACTTCATGTTGGTGATGACGTCGAGCTCGAAGGCCAAACGCTCTTCATAATCACTCGTCGTGAACCCGGTGTAAGGACCATGAAGCGCCAGACGCGCCTTCAGGCCCAGCTCGGCCTGTTGTCTGAGTTCTGCAATTTCATCCAGCGGCGAACCGTCAATCGACGTAAAGCGCGGCAAAATTGGATTGCGCGTGCGCGGCCGATACGAACAGCGCTTGGCAATCTCAACCGTGTTGGCGGTGGCCTCTGGCAGATCGGCAAAAAGCTCCAGCATTTCTGCGCGCGTCTTGAAGCGATGCTCAGGCGATACACGCCGACGCTCGTCTTGCGAGAGCATCGCGCCTTCCGCGATACAAATCAGCGCATCATGGGCGGAATGTTCGGACTTGGAGCCAAAAAACGGTTCGTTAGTGGCAACCAAACCAAGGCCGCGCTCATAGGCCAGATCAATCAATTGCGGCTCAATCTGAGCCTCGTCTGGCAGCCCATGGCGCTGCAACTCGATGAACAGGTTCTTCTGGAACAAGCGCTCCAACTGGTCTAGCCGTGAAGCCGCCACCTCGGGCCGCTCCATGCGCAAGGCGCGATCAATGGCACCCGATGGGCCACCCGTCAGCGCAATCAAATCGCCATTGTTTTCAGCAAGACGCGCGAGGGAAATATGGGGCGTGTCACCAGCTTGCGGATCAATATAGGCGCAAGACGCCAGCCGCATGAGATGGGTGTAACCAAGCTCGGACTGGGCGATGAGAACGATAGGCGCACGGCTGGCGTTGTGGAGATCGGTTTTCAGCCCCAGCGCTGCTGCATCGGCAAAATCCACCGTGAGCTGAATGCCGATGATCGGCTGAATGCCATCCTTGGCAAGCTTTTCAGAAAATTCGAGCGCACCGAAAAGATTGTCGGTGTCGGTAATGGCCAGCGCTGGCTGATGATCGGCGATAGCTAGCTTAGACAGGCGCGCAATTGGCAAGGCACCTTCGCGCAGCGAGAAGGACGAGTGCACATGAAGATGCACAAACCCAACCTTTTGGCTCTTAGCCTGATTTCTAGCGTCTCGTGACACCGACCAACTCCCAACTGCGCGTAAGCCCCTTTATCAAGGAACAAAGGCCAGCCGTCGAGCCGCTTGCTGTCGTCATACACAGAAGCGAGAGATGAAAGCCCTAGGCAACCGCCTTGGCAACCATAGCAATCATCACAACAAAAGCTCCAAGTGAAGCCAATTCAAAGAGATCAACAACCAAGCTTCGGATCATAACTCGCCTCCAAGTTCGCGTCCTGTTCTCTTATGTTCGACTTTTGTTCCTTTGTCAAATCCGCATGAAACCGGCGGCTCTACTCTTATTCCAATTCCACAATCTTCCCATCCCTCAGCGTCACCCGGCGATCCATGCGGGCGGCTAGGTCCATGTTGTGGGTGGCGACCAATGCGGCCAGACCTGTGGCGCGCACAATCTGGGTCAACACCGTGAACACATGATCGGCGGTTTTGGGATCGAGGTTTCCCGTTGGCTCATCGGCCAGAAGAATGCGGGGGCCATTAGCAATCGCGCGCGCAATCGCCACCCGCTGCTGCTCGCCACCAGACAATTCGCTTGGCCGGTGTGTGCCGCGCTGATCGAGACCCAGATAGCCCAACAGCTGCGCCGAGCGCGTGCGCGCCTCAGCCTTGGACAGGCCACGGATCATCTGTGGCAGCATCACATTTTCCTGCGCCGTAAACTCGGGCAACAAATGGTGGAATTGATAGACAAAGCCAATCTGCAGACGACGCAAAGTCGTGCGCGCCTCGTCCTCCATCTCAGCTGTTGGCTCCAGCCCCACATAGACCTCACCCTGATCGGGGCGCTCCAACAAACCTGCCAGATGCAGCAAGGTGGATTTACCAGCGCCTGAGGGCGCAATGAGGGCCACGGACTGGCCGGGCCAGATCGCCAGATCCGCTTCATCCAAAATGCTGAGCGTCTGCTCGCCTTGATGATAGCTGCGCACAACTTTGTGGAGCCATAGTGCGGGATCGGGAATGGTGGGATTGATGTCTGACGTCATGGTCATTCGTACCGCAACGCTTCCACCGGATCGAGCTTTGCAGCCCGCCACGATGGATAGATCGTCGCCAACAGCGACAGGGTCAGTGCCAACACCGTCACGATGATCACATCGCTGGGTTCAACAACAGACGGCAAACGGCTCAAGAGATAGAAGTTCGGGTCAAACACATTGAGACCAAACGCCTTGTTGATGACCTGCCGGATCGGCTCAAGATTATGGGCCACCAAAAGCCCCAGCAACAAGCCAGCAATTGTGCCCGACAAACCGATCGCTGAACCCGTAATCAAAAACACGCGCATCACAGCACCACGCGTCGCACCCATAGTGCGTAAAATCGCAATGTCGCGGCCCTTGTCTTTGACCAGCATGGTGAGGCCAGAAATGATGTTGAGGGCCGCCACCAATACAATCAGCGTCAGGATCAAGAACATAACGGTCCGCTCAACCTTCAGCGCATCAAAGAACGAGCGGTTACGCTCACGCCAATCGGTCATAATCATCGGGCGCTGAACTGCCGCCTGCAAACGCGGAAGAATTTCGTCCATCTTATCGGGCGCAGAAACAAACGCCTCAATAACCGTCGCTTCGCCATCCCGATTGAAAAATGCCTGCGATTCTTCCAGCGGCATAAAGACGAAGATGCCATCAAACTCAGACACGCCGATCTGAAAAATCGCCACGACCGGATAGGATTTGATGCGGGGCGAAACACCAAACGGCGTTGCAGCACCCTTAGCGGTAAGGATCGAGATATTATCGCCCACGCGCACGCTCAACGTATCGGCTAGCTTGCTGCCAATCGCGACACCCATGCCAATGTCAAAACCATCCAATGAGCCAACGCGCACATTGCCACTAATGCCAGGCAATTGTTTGATGTCCGCCTCGCGGATACCACGCACCAGCGCGCCCGATTGGTGATATTGCGACGACACACCCGCCGCCGCTTCTACCATTGGAATAGCCATGGTCACGCCACGCACTTTTTTGACACGCTCCGTCACCGCTTCATAATCATTGAGCGGCGTTTCCACGCCTTGCAAAAACACATGGCCATTGATGCCGATGATCTTATTCATCAGCTCAATGTGGAAGCCATTCATCACCGACATCACTACGATGAGTGTTGCCACACCCAGCATGATGCCAGCGAAGGAAAAGCCCGCAATCACTGACACAAAACCTTCAGCGCGGCGGGCTCTCAAATAACGCAGCGCCACCATCCATTCGACAGCCGAAAACGCGCCCGTTCCAGTCGGATCGGGTTGTTTTAAGCTGCTCGTGGACTGCGCTGCCTCATTCATCAGATCAGCCTTAAATTGCTGGGCTTATGGTCGCCAACAGACGATTGAGAACCGCCTCAGGCGAAAGCATTTCGCGCTCACCCGAGCGGCGGATTTTCAATTCAACCTGCCCGTCGGCCAGTCCCTTGGGTCCAACGATGACCTGATACGGCAAACCGATCAGATCCATGGTCGCAAACTTCGCGCCCGCGCGCTCATCACGATCATCATAAAGCACATCCACGCCAGCCTTGGTGAGTTTGGCATAAATGTCTTCACAGGCAGCATCGGTAGCTGCATCGCCCGACTTCAGATTGGCAATGCCAACGCGGAATGGCGCAATGTCGTCGGGCCAGATGATGCCATTGTCATCATGATTGGCTTCAATGAGTGCTGCCACCAAGCGCGATGGTCCAATGCCATAGGAACCCATGTGGACAGTGACGTCCTTGCCTTCTGGTCCGCTCACAACGGCCTTCATGGGCTCAGAATATTTGGTGCCGAAGTAGAAGATATGCCCCACTTCAATGCCGCGTGCTGACACTTTGGCTTCGTCTGGCAAAGCCTCATAGGCGGCTTCATCATGCTTTTCAGAGGTGGCCGAATAGAGCGACGTGAACCGATCCACTTCGCTCTGCATCGCTTTTGGATCATCAAAATTCACGTCCGCAGCTGGCGGCGTAAAGCTCAAATAATCCTTATGGCAGAACACATCGCTCTCGCCGGTCGGTGCCAGAATGATGAACTCATGGCTCAGATTGCCACCAATCGGGCCGGTGTCAGCCACCATAGGGATCGCGGTCAAACCAAGGCGCGCAAAGGTGCGCAAATAGGCCACGAACATCTTGTTATAAGAGTGCTGCGCACCCTCGGCGGTGAGATCGAAGGAATAGGCATCCTTCATCAAAAATTCGCGTGAGCGCATGACGCCAAAGCGGGGGCGCACTTCGTCGCGGAACTTCCACTGAATATGATAGAGATTGAGCGGCAGATCCTTGTACGAGCGGACGTAAGTCCGGAAGATCTCGGTGATCATTTCCTCATTGGTCGGGCCAAAGAGCATCTCGCGCTCATGGCGATCCTTAATGCGGAGCATTTCCTTGCCGTAATCCTCGTAGCGGCCAGATTCGCGCCACAGGTCAGCAGACTGGATCACCGGCATCAACAGCTCGACGGCCCCTGCCCGGTTTTGCTCTTCGCGGATCACCGCATTGATTTTGTTGAGAACGCGCAGCCCCAACGGCAACCAGGCATAAATGCCCGCCGATTGCTGCCGGATCATGCCGGCGCGCAGCATCAGGCGATGCGAGACAATCTCGGCCTCTTTTGGGGTGTCACGGAGAATCGGCAGAAAATAACGGGAAAGGCGCATAGCAAACCTGAATGAACATTGGCGAATCGACGAGCATGACATGCTGCGCCAAGGAACTTTGTAAAAAACCCAAACCCGCCCAAAACACAAGCCAGCCGTCTAAAAGCCCGGAAATGTGGCTTTCTAACGGGAGACTGGAATTGTGTCTTTTTTTCTCTGAGAGAGCGTGACAGAAAAATTTTATTCGTCTAATGTCTGCCCATCCGAAAGGAGGCCGCTGCCTGTTATATTGGCATCGCGCTCAATTCCAAGTCGCGGGAGGAACCTGTTTCATAGCTGTCGCAGCCATCGGGCTGATAACAAGAGATTGAGGTTACACTCAAATTTCAGACGGCGGGAACAGTCGAGACAAGGATAACTGTGAAGCAAGGATCTGGTCCGGGAGGGTCAATCCTTGCTTTATTTATTTCAGGCCCAATTTCAGCTCGTCTTTTGCGCCCGCTCAGCCTCACCGCGCGCCCAATCTGCTTTGGTTTGGGCATAGAAATCATTGAATTGCCCACGCGCAATAGCCGCCCGCATGCCCGCCATCAGGTCTTGATAATAGGCCAAATTGACCCAGGTCAGCAGCATCATTGCTAGAATTTCATTAGATTTAACAAGGTGATGCAGGTAAGCGCGGGAATAATCGCGCGTCGCTGAGCATGACGACATCTCATCAATTGGAGCGGGATCATCGGCATGGCGCGCATTGCGCAGATTGACCCGGCCAAAGCGCGTATAGGCCAGCCCATGTCGGCCAGCCCGCGTTGGCATCACGCAGTCAAACATGTCCACGCCGCGTCGAACAGCCTCCAACAGATCGTCTGGCGTACCCACGCCCATCAGATAGCGTGGCTTTGTAGCGGGCAAATAAGGCTCCACAATATCAATCATGGCCAGCATAATCTCTTGCGGCTCACCCACTGCCAAGCCGCCAATGGCGAGGCCATGGAAGTCCATATCAGCGAGCGCTTTGGCGCTTTCGATTCGCAGCGCTGGCACCGCCCCACCCTGCACAATGCCAAACACGGCATGGCCCGGCTTGCCAAAAAATGCTTTGCGCGACCGCTCGGCCCACCGCAACGACAAGCGCATCGCGCGCTCGGCTTCTTCATCAGAGCATGGCAATTTGACGCATTCATCAAACTGCATCTGAATATCAGAACCCAGCAGGCCCTGAATTTCCATTGAACGTTCGGGCGTCAGCACGTGCTTGGCGCCATCAATATGCGACTGAAACGTCACGCCGTTCTCGTTCAACTTGCGCAGCTTTGCCAGCGACATCACCTGAAAACCGCCAGAATCCGTCAAAATGGGATGCGGCCAATTCATAAACTTATGCAGACCACCCAGAGCCGCCACGCGCTCAGCGCCCGGACGCAGCATCAGATGATAGGTGTTGCCCAGCACCACATCGGCACCTAGGTCTTTCACCTGCCCCGGATACATGGCCTTGACGGTGGCGGCCGTGCCCACCGGCATGAAGGCCGGCGTGCGGATTTCCCCACGCGGCATAGACATGGCGCCTGTGCGCGCTGTGCCGTCCGTTTGAGTGACGCGGAATGTGAATTGATCAGTCAATTGAGTCATGTCGCTCTTGTGCAATTTTAGACCCCAGCACCGCAACCTTTTCGATCACATAGTGACCAATATCGTTGTGCGGCCATTCAATTTGAAATTTTTGCCCCGCGATCAGCGGATGTTTGCGGAGATCCGTATGCCAAAAGCGTTCGGCGTCAGGCGTCTGCGATCCAAAATCCATTTTACCATCGGCGCTCAAAACAAAGGGGCGACGCGCTTGGCTCGCCAAATCGACTGCGCCCATCACATCCCAATGGCCGAGAGCCGTATGGGTTTGGGGATCTTTGGCCAGATCAATCGTCAACACACATTCAGTTGGATCATCGATCCAGGTGGCGAAGACGCGAACGGTTTGTAGGGCTGCCAATTTACGCGCGCTCCAACAAGCAGGCGTCGCCGTAGCTGTAAAAACGATACCCAGCCTTGATAGCATGCGCATAGGCCGTCTGCATGCGATCCAATCCGCTGAACGCAGACACCAGCATGAACAAGGTTGAGCGCGGCAGATGGAAATTTGTCAGCAGCACATCAACCGCTTTGAATCGATAACCGGGCGTGATGAAAATCGCCGTATCGCCAGCAAACGCACGAATGACATTATCATCGCCCGTCGCCGTCTCAAGCGTGCGCAAACTCGTCGTACCAACAGCCACAACACGCCCGCCTTTGGCGCGCGCCAAGTTAAGCGCATCAGCAGTTTCTTGTGTGATCACGCCATATTCAGAATGCATGCGATGATCGGCGGTATCGTCCACTTTCACAGGCAAAAACGTGCCTGCACCAACATGCAAAGTGACACGATGAACGGCAACACCGCGCGCTTCCAAAGCCGAAATCAAAGCCGGTGTAAAATGCAAGCCCGCAGTGGGCGCTGCAACAGCGCCTGTCTCACGTGCAAATAAGGTTTGGTAATCTTGCTCATCCTGCGCATCTTCACCGCGCTTGGACGCAATATAGGGCGGCAAAGGCATATGCCCGACACGCATGATGGCTTCGTCGAGTGCAGCACCAGCAAAGGCAAAGCCAAACAGCACTTCGCCCTCCTCGCCTTTCTCAAGCACTTCAGCATCCAGCGAGGCGAGCAAACACGCCGAACTCTCTGACGTATCGCCAAAGCGCACGCGCTCACCAACTTTGAGTTTTTTGGCAGGTCGCACAAAGGCGCGCCAACGATCAGGCGCTTCACGTTTATGCAATGTCGCATCAATGCGCGCGACAGCCTCGCCACGCACACGCACGCCATTAAGTCGCGCTGGCAGCACACGCGTATCATTCACAACGAGAACGTCGCCTGAGCGCAACAAATCCGGCAAATCGGAAATGTTGCGATCAGACATATCTGTGCCACGCGGAATGCAGAGCAGACGCGCAGTTTCACGCGGCTCCGCCGGGCGCAAAGCGATGCGCTCTTCGGGCAGCGTGAAATCGAACGCATCAACGCGCATGGCAGAGTGCCGTAATTCTCAGGCTAAACTTAGCTGAGTGTCGCAGAAACGATGGAGTCAGGATCGCGCACAGGCTCGCCGCGCTTGATCTTATCGACATTTTCCATGCCTTCGATCACTTCGCCCCAAACCGTATACTGACGGTTCAAGAAGCTGGCGTCATCGAAGCAGATGAAGAACTGCGAATTGGCTGAATCAGGGCTCGACGAACGGGCCATTGAACATGTGCCACGCACATGCGGCTCAGCATTAAACTCAGCCTTGATGTTTGGATATTTTGAGCCGCCGGTGCCGGTGCCGTGTGGGCAACCTGTCTGCGCCATAAAGCCTTCAATCACGCGATGGAAGATGATGCCGTCGTAGAACTTCTCTTCAACGAGCTTCTTGATATGTGCCACATGGCCAGGAGCCAAATCAGGACGCATACGGATGACAACAGCACCCTTTGTTGTCTCAAGTGTCAGGGTATTGCCAGCTGCATCAGACATAATAGACCTCTTAGGTGAAAGAATACCGGCAGACACCGGTTTGGATAAAACGCCGGCCGAAGCCAGTTGAGATGCAGCTGCTATATCTGGCAGCTGCGTCTCAGTAAACCTTGGCGCATGGGAAGGATGAAAGCGTCCTTGATGAACGCTTACCTGATGACACCTACTTAGCGTCGCTGGCCAAGGTCATCTTCACGATTTTGTCTGGGCCAGACACTGTGCCGCTGCCGGGCGCGCCCTTCTTGATCTTGTCGACCAAGTCCATGCCGGACGTCACTTCGCCAAACACTGTGTACTGGCCGTTTAGGAAGGATGATTCAGCAAAGCAGATGAAGAACTGCGAATTGGCCGAGTTTGGGAGCTGCGAGCGGGCCATGCCCAAAGTGCCGCGCTTGAAGGGCGTCTGGGTGAACTCAGCAGGAATATTTGGCAGAGCCGAACCACCTGTGCCGGTTCCTGTTGGATCGCCCGTCTGGGCCATAAAGCCCTCGATCACGCGATGGAACACGATGCCATCATAGAAGCCCTGCTTCACCAAAGTCTTGATCTGAGCGACGTGCTTAGGTGCCAAATCAGGACGCAGGCGGATCGTCACGCGACCATCTTTTGTGTCGAGATAGACGATGTTGGATGGATCATCCTTGGCCTGCGCGAAGGCGGCTGGGATGCTCGACAAAAAGGCGACGGCTGCAAGCAATGTACGACGACTGACCATGATGGCTCCTTTGAATGAATGAAAACTCGGCTATCGGGCGAATTTGGCCCGAAGGGCCGACGCAACTGGCCCCGGCACAAAGGACGATACATCGCCCCCCATGGAGGCGATCTGGCGCACCAAGGTGGCCGTGATATGGCGATCCTTGGCTGCGGCCGGGATGAAAATGGTCTGAACACCAGGCGCCATCGCGCCATTCATGCCAGCCATCTGCATTTCATAATCGAAATCTGTGCTGTCACGCAGACCCCGCAAAATTACATTGGCTCCGACCTTTTGTGCGGCTTCAACAGCCAAGCCATCAAAAGTCACAAAATCAACCGCCACGCCCATGTCACGCATCGCTGCGCCAATAAACGTCTCGCGCTCGGCAACCGAAAACATCGGTGCCTT
>CAIUDK010000083.1 GCA_903897875.1 uncultured Hyphomicrobiales bacterium | reverse complement strand
TGGGCAGACCTTCACGCAGCATTTCAACAAGCGCGCTGGCATATGCGCCATAGGGGCCGGGCTCATCGGGACCAATCGTGCCGGGCGCTGCATTATAGGCAATCAAACCATCAGGCGCGGCATCCACCAAGGCGAGACCACCGGGCAGTGGTGGGCCTGATCTCACAAACGGATTGGCGCGTGCCGCATCCAAAACAACAATGCGCGCTTGTAAGGGCAAGGCTGCCAGCGCGCGCGTAAAATCAGACACGCGCAGTGCTTCGATAGGCACATTGGCATCGCGCGGAATCGTCGCCTCAACAGGCACAATATAATTCTCGCCATCATATTGCAGGCCGTAACCCGCAAAATACACAAAGGCCACAGCATCCGGCCCAGCGGCTTGCGCGCTGGCCACAAAATCACGCAGCGCTCTGCGAATACCTTCTTGGTCCAAATCGCGTGCGCCCACCACGTCAAAACCGGCTTGGCGCAATGTATCGCCCACAAGGCCCGCATCATTGGCGGGCGTGGCCAAAGGCTTTGCCTGATAGGCGCTGTTGCCAATGACAAGTGCGATACGTGGCGATTGCTGCGCATGGGCGGACGAGAGGCCCACAACAGCGATGAGACAAAAGCCAACAAACTGGCCGATCCTAAAATATGTCATCCTAATCCCGCATTTTGGGCCATCGACGAGCGAGTGCCATTTATCTAGAACGCGCTGTTTCAGCTGAACAATTCCTGAACGAACCCTAGAGCAAAATTCCCGCAATTTCATGTTTTAAAGCGGGCAATACATCATTTTCAAACCATGGATTGCGCTTTATCCACCCGGTGTTGCGCCAGGATGGATGCGGCAGCGGGAAGATTTTTGGTGAAGATTGGCTCAAATGGCGCCAATTTTCGACATGTTCTGTCATTTTGCGATCAAAATTCGCATACCCCAATCGCGCCAGATGATAGAGCTGCGCATAGCGCCCAATCAGCAGAATCAGCTCTACCTGCGGTAAGGCCCTCATCAGATCATCATGCCAAAGCCTCTGGCATTCTGGTCGGGGTGGCAAATCACTGCCCTTGGCATCAAGGCCGGGAAAGCAAAACCCCATTGGCACAATAGCAATGCGCGCCTCATCATAAAACGTCGCGCGATCCACATTCATCCAATCGCGCAACCGATCTCCTGAGCGATCATCAAACGGCACGCCAGAAGCATGCACACGCACACCCGGCGCTTGGCCAGCAACCAATATGCGCGCCGTGGTCGACACGCGCAGCACGGGCCGCGGCTCATGTGGCAAGGGTGCTGCCAAGGGTGCATCCACGCAGCGCCGACATGCGCGAATCTGCTGTGCCAATTGCGTTAGCTGATCCATGGTTAAATGCCTCTGGGTTAAAGCCCCCTGCGAGCGTTAATCATTTTTGGTGTTAACCCCTCGGCCTGTCCAAAATCAGGCAATGCGATCAAAATTATGGACAGACTGTTAATATTTTTTCTGCATGGTTTGCTCCTATGCGCATCTCTATTTTTAATGCGTTGATCTGGATTGCCCAGCATGACCGACGTAACTGCTGAAATGATTGAGCAACGCAGCGGCGCTTCGCCAGCTGCCCTCAAGAGCCGTCAAAAGTTAACGTCGCATCTGCGCGCCACGCGTGAAAAGTTAACAACCAGCTCTGGCTATCGCGTCTCGGACGAAGGACTGCTGCGGCTGTTTGCCGAGTCACATTTGAGCGCCATTCCGGTTCTCGCCGTCTTTGCGCTTGTGGTCGCCGTGGCAGCTTCCAATTGGATTGGTCGCAACGAGGCCATCGCTTGGTTTGCAATCATCTGCCTTGTGAATGGTTTAAGCCTGTCGTTCTGCCATCGCCTGCTGCGTCAAGAGAGTGAACTTGATACAGCCAAATGGCGGCGCAATTTTACGATCATGGAAGCTGCCAACAGCACCGCTTGGTCGATGGTGGTGTTGCTCATGCTCCATGTGCCAGACTCGTCGGCGCGCACCTTCGTGTTGTTTGTGATGCTGCTCATCATCGCCATGATTGCGATGATTTCATCATCCGTGCCCCATGCAGTCTATGCGGGTTTGATACCGCCGCTCCTTGCGCTGACTGTCTTTCTGCTGCCCTCGCGTAAGATGGATGATCTGTTCATTCTGTTGATGACGATGGGCGCAGAATTATGCTTCGTCTATCTAGCACGCCGCTTATATCTCAATTCCATTGCCGCTCTCACACTGCATTTGGAAAAAGAATCTCTCATCACAGAGATTGAGCAAGCACGCGCCAATTCCGATGAAGCCCGCCGCCGGGCTGAAGAAGCCAATCTTGCCAAATCGCGTTTTTTGGCAACCATGAGCCACGAATTGCGCACACCGCTCAACGCCATCATTGGCTTTTCAGAAGTGATGAAAAGCGAATTGTTCGGCGCACATTCAGTTGGTGCCTATAAGGATTATTCCAAAGACATCCACGGCAGCGGCCAACATCTGCTGATGCTCATCAACGAAATATTGGATTTGTCGCGTGTGGAAGCTGGTCGCTACGATCTGAAAGAAGAGGCCATTTCCATCGTGGCCATTGTGGAAGAATGCAAACATTTGCTCGACATGCGCGCCCAAGCACGCGGCCTCACCCTTCAAATTCTTGTCGAAAAAGAACTGCCACAAGTGTGGGCCGATGAGCGCGCCATGCGCCAAGTCACGCTCAACCTCATGACCAATGCGATCAAGTTCACACCGCAAGGCGGCACCATCACGGTCAAAGTTGGCTGGACATCGATGGGCGGGCAATATCTCTCGATCCGCGATACCGGCCCCGGCATTCCCGAAGATGAAATCCCCGTCATTCTTTCAAGCTTTGGGCGCGGCTCTCTAGCGCAAAAGAATGCGGAAGAAGGCACCGGCCTTGGCTTGCCCATTGTGAAGGGGCTTGTGGAATTGCATGGCGGATATTTTTCGATCAAATCACAAATCCGCGTCGGCACCGAGGTGATTGTCATTCTGCCACCAGAGCGCGTCATTAATGCTCTGCCCCAGCTTCATCCACAAACGCAGCGCCCGATTCCATCCTATCTGAAACATTCCACCGCTGCTTGACGTTGCCCCTCGCAGCACGTGCTGCGGGAGATCATCAGATGACAAAGACGCAGCTTGCTTTGGGCGCAGTGCTTCTCACGCTTGCGCTGTCACCGCTCCATGCGGAAGAAGCCATAGCGCCTGAGTCAAAAATACAAACACCAGCCGCGGCCCTAGCTCCCCCTGCTCTGCCAGCCAACAACACAACGCATCACGATCTTGTTTTGCCCGGACGTGTGCTGCACGTCGATGCCACCGCTGGCTCGTTGCGCCTCACCGACAGCAAAACCAATGCAGCGCTGGCTGATGTGGCGTTCATTTCGTTTCAAATGCCACCTGAGCCGGGACAGCAACGCCCCGTGACATTTCTATACAATGGCGGGCCGGGCTATGCGTCTGGCTGGCTCAATCTGGGCGGCGTTGGCCCATGGCGGTTGCCGATGTTTGGCGATGCTGCTGCACCCTCTGCTGCGCCACAGCTCATCAACAATCCCGACACGTGGTTGGATTTTACCGATCTGGTTTTTCTCGATCCGCCCGGCACTGGCTACAGCCGCGTTTTAGGTGGCAAGGATGTGCAGCGTGAATTTTGGAGCGAGAAGGGCGATGTGAATGCGCTGGCTGTCACCATCCGCCGTTGGAGTGAAGCCAACAATCGCATGACCTCGCCAAAATTTTTGGCGGGCGAAAGCTATGGTGGATTTCGTTCGCCAAAAATTGCGCATGTGTTGCAGGTCGATCAAGGTGTCGGCGTCAATGGCATGGTGTTGATCTCACCCGTGCTCGATTTTGCGCGATTTGATCGGCAAACATCTGCACTCGGTTATGTGCGCCAATTGCCCAGCATTGTGGCCACCGCGCGTGAGCGCAAAGGAGCAATTTCGCGTCAATCCATGCAGGATGTCGAAGATTATGCGCGCACAGATTATCTCACCGATCTCATGCGCGGTGTGAATGACAAAGAGGCTGTTGAGCGCATCGCCAAACGTCTTTCCGATTTTACGGGCATCAGTGCGGATCTGATTGTTGAACAACGCGCGCGGCCCGATGTGCGTTGGTTTTTGGCGCAACTCAATCGCGGCACTGGCAAGCAATCCAGCATGTATGACGGCAATGCGTTGGGTGGTGATCCAGACCCCAATGTCATGCGCAATTGGAATGTAGATGATCCGCTGCGCGATGGCTTACATGCGCCCATCACACAAGCCATGGTCGACATGTATCACAATCGCCTAAACTGGACTTTTGAGAATGGTCGCTATCTCTTTTTCAACAAAGAGATTCCCGACGCATGGAAATATGAGCCACACAAATCAGAAGCGGTGACAGATTTACGCAATGCGCTAGCGCTGGACCCCAAGATGCGTGTGCTGATTGCGCATGGACTGACGGATGTCGTCACGCCCTATTTTGAATCGCAAATGGTGCTCAATGAAATACCCAGCATTGTGCCCAAAGATCGCATCAGCTTTAACGTCTATGCGGGCGGACATATGATGTATATTCGCGACGATAGCCGCGCGCGCCTGAGAGAAGACGCGCGCGTGTTGATCGAGGGAAAATGATTACAGTCTCGATTAAAGGCCGGCCTGCGTGCGCGTCGCCATATCACGATGCGCAGCCAAAGCTGCCTTCACGATGCCAACAGCAAGCGCCCCGCCCGTGCCATCTTCAAGATCGAGTCCCAAATCCAACAGTGGCGTTTTGCCAATCTTGGCCAATAGCGCGCGATGACCCGCATGCGGGCTCACGGATGCTGCCATGCAATGGTCAATCGTGTTGGGATTGAGCGCATACAAAAGTGCCGCAGCGCTGGCCGCCACATAGCCATCAAGCAAAACCGGAATCCGCTCAATGCGCGCGGCGATAATCGCACCCGCAATGGCTGCAATCTCGCGCCCACCCAGACGACGCATTAATTCCAACGGATCACGCTGATGACCGTGTTTGGCAACAGCCTCGGCAATCACACCAAGCGCTTGCGCATTGGCGCCGGTGGGCGCCCAATCTTTCGGTGCGCCACCATAGAGTGCATGCGCAATGCCAGCGGCAATGACGTTGCTGCCAACACCTAGATCGCCCAACACAAGCAGATCAGTGCCGCCCGCAATCGCTTCCATGCCAAACGCAAAAGTGGCTGCGCATGCAGCTTCATCCAATGCGCCTTCATCAAGCGTCACGTCATGCGTGGGAATATCAATCGCCAACTCGAACACTTTGAGGCCAACATCAAATGTGGCGCAGACTTGATTGACTGCACCACCACCTGCCGCCAGCGCCTCAAGCATTTTACGCGCCTGTGAGGCGGGTGCTGGCGCTATGCCCTTGGCATGTGCGCCATGGCTTGCAGCAAACACCGCCACCAACGGGCGCATGACTGTGGGGCGTGATTTGCCCTGCCAAGCAGCCAACCATTCGTTGATCTCTTGCAGCCGCCCAAGGCTTGCGGGCGAGGCCAACAGATCAGCGCCACGCACACGCACTTCTTCCACGCACACATCTGATGATGGTGGCAATTGGGGCAGTAGATTACGAATATCGTCGAAAGGCAGGCCGCTTGCACTCATGTTCTTTTCCTAAATCCCATCAACCGAGCAAAAGACTAAACACGAAGCGCAGTGAGACGATCAGCAAGAAAATGCCAAACGCGCGCTCCAAAGCCTTCTTAGAAAGCGCATGCGCCAAGCGCACACCCAAAGGGGCTGTGGCGATGCTCAGGGGCGCAAACAGCAGCAGACCGATGATCGAGACAAAGCCAATCGATAATGGCGGCAGGCCCGACTTCCCCATGCCCGCCAGCATATAACCAATGGTGCCGGGGATCGAAATGAGAATGCCAACACCGGCAGAGGTCGAGACCACTTGATGAATGGGGCGATTGTGAAAGCTCATCACCATGGAGGACAACTGACCGCCGCCAATGCCCATCAGCGCGGACAAAACGCCAATCACCGCACCATAGGCTTGCATCAAAATGCCCTTGGGCAAATCTTTTCCAAGATTAAAATTGAACGCGCCGAGCAATCGCAAGGCGCTGATGAAGGCCACGACAGAGAAGACAATTTTGAAAACATTGGGAGAGGCATCGCGCGCCAAAAAGCTGCCAACGCCAACACCGATCAAAATGGGCAGTGCCCAAGCACGCAACACGTCCATATCAACAGTGCCGCGTTTTTTATGCGCCATAAAACTGCGGATCGATGTTGGGATAATCACGGCCAGCGACGTGCCGACACACAGCGCCATGCGCACATCTTCAGGCACATGCAGCACGCGAAAGAGTTCGTACAAAACGGGCACAATAATCGCGCCACCGCCGACACCAAACACGCCCGCCAAAATACCGGTAAACGCGCCCGCCACTGCAAGCGCAATCGCGAAGAAAGCAATATCTGCCATAGATTGATCTGGAAACATCATGACCCCCAACGCCAAGTTAGGCGTCTTGTGCGCCAGCTAGCCTCAAAGCGCAATATCTTCGCGCACAGAAGGCTCAAGAGGCGTCTTGGACACCAGTGCCACGGCCTCACGCAGCACGTTCAGCCCTGCCCCATGTTTAGGCGCAAAGGTCGCTAGATGCCTACGATAGGCTCGCGCACCGGGCATTCCTGCAAAAAGTCCGAGCATATGGCGCGTAATATCGGACAAACGCGCGCCAGTCTCCAATTGCATGGCAATATAAGATTCATAGGCTTCAACGGCAGCAAACGCATCGGCAACCGGCGCATCTTGCCCAAACAACTCCGAATCCACCCGCAGCAGCAGGCCGGGATCATGATAGGCACTGCGCCCCACCATCACCCCGTCCATGATGGCCAATTGCGTGACGCAATCTTCAATCGTCTGCAGGCCACCATTGATGGCCGTGGGCACGTTGGGATAGTCCGCCTTTAAGCGATGCACCAAATCATAATCGAGTGGTGGCACATCGCGGTTTTCTTTGGGCGACAGACCTTTCAGCCACGCTTTGCGCGCATGCACAATCAGCGCATCGCCACCCGCTTTGGTGACAGCATCAGCCATCGCCCACAGCGCCTCTTCGGGCTCTTGATCGTCGACACCAATGCGGCATTTCACCGTGACAGGCACAGACACAGCCGCCTTCATCGCGGCGACACCCTCGCCCACCAAAGCGGGCTCGCGCATCAAACACGCACCAAAGGCACCGTTTTGCACGCGGTCGGAGGGACAGCCAACATTGAGATTGATCTCGGCATAGCCCATGTCGGCGCAAATCTTGGCCGATTGCGCAAGCGCTGCGGGATCACTACCGCCAAGCTGCACAGCCACAGGATGCTCTGCCATATCAAATTTAAGAATCCGCGCCCGATCACCAAAAATGACAGCGCCCGTGGTCACCATCTCCGTATACAGCCGCGCCCGGCGCGACATGACGCGATGAAACGCCCGACAATGCCGGTCGGTCCATTCCATCATGGGGGCTACAGAAAAGCGCAGATCAAGGGGTGTGAGCATGGGTGGTGTTTATCGCGCGGCGGGCGGCATTGCAATTGGGGTGGCGGCGAGGCTGGCCCCTCAATCCAAAGTCTTCCGAAACCGCGTCACGGCAATCATCATTGCAATCAGCATCAACCCGGCCAGCGCCAGTGCCTCTTGCGCTAGATCGCTGACGCCAGCGCCCTTCAACATAATGCCGCGCGCGATGCGCAAGAAATGCGTGAGTGGCAGACATTCGCCAATCACGCGCGCCCAGAGTGGCATGCCACTGAAGGGAAACATAAAGCCGGAGAGCAAAATATTAGGGAGAAAAAACATCATCGACATTTGAATGGCCTGCAATTGGTTTTGCGCCAAAGTCGAAAACGTATAGCCCATCGATAAATTGGCCGCGATGAACAAAACCAAAAAGCCCGCGAGCAATGGCAGGCTACCGATAATGGGCACGTCAAACACAAAATAGCCGCCCGCGATAATCAAAATGGCCTGCACAAACGCCACGCCCACATAGGGCAGAATTTTGCCCAGCATAATTTCCACCGGACGGATCGGCATGGCGAGAAGGCTCTCCATCGTGCCACGCTCAATTTCACGCGTCACAGACAGAGCTGTAAAAATGAGCGTTGTCATGGTGAGAATGGTGCCAAGTAATCCCGGCACAATATTAATCTGCGAGTCACCCGCTGGATTGTAGCGGCGATGCAAACGAATCTCGAAGGGTGGTGGGGTTTTCCCGTTTGGTGAAATCACGCGGTCATGCATCAAAGCCGACTGCACCACACCTTCCAGCGCACCAAACGCCGAGGCGGTGGCAACTGGATCTGTTGCATCAGCTGAGATCAACAAAGCTGGCATTTCACCTCTGCGCACAGCGCGCTCAAAGCCCGTGGGAATTTCCACCACAAACAACACTTGGCCAGAGCGCAGCAGATATTCAATCTCAGCTTCCGTGCGCGCAACGATGCGCACTTCAAAAAACGCCGTGTTGCGGATGGCCGCCAAAATCGAGCGCACCACGTCGCTGTCTTCCTGCACCAAAACAGCCGTTGGCATATGGCGGGGCGTTGTGTTGATGGCAAAGCCAAACAGCATCAACTGCATCAAAGGCACAATAATCATCGTGGCCAGCGACACGCGATCACGCCGCACCTGAATGAACTCTTTGACCAACATCGCCCAAAAGCGTGAGAAGGATGATCGAAACACGCCCATCAGAAATTGTCCTTCGCGGACGTCATCAAATCAATGAACACATCTTCCAGCGTCGGCTTGGCGACAACCCAATGCAAATTGGCATCTTGCTGATAGGGCGCAATGGCGCGCGCCAAAGCCTCTCCATCACGACTGGCCACATGCAGGCTTGTGCCAAAGGGCGCCACCATATCCACACCGGGCAAATGTTCGAGCTGCGCTAACAACCCATTCAAATTACCGCCCGTCACTGTCCATGTTGTGAGTTTTGACTCATCAACCAAACTCGTCGCTGTGCCTTGCGCCAACAAAACACCATAAGCGATATAGGCAATCTCGTGGCAACGCTCTGCCTCATCCATGTAATGGGTGGACACAAGCACGGTGAGCCCTTCGGCAGCGAGTGTGTGAATCTCATTCCAAAAATCGCGGCGCGCTTTAGGATCAACGCCAGCGGTTGGCTCATCCAATAAAAGCAAATCGGGGCTTGGCAAAATACACGCGCCCAATGCCAAACGTTGTTTCCAGCCACCCGATAATTGGCTTGCCAATTGGTTTTCGCGGCCCTCAAGCCCAAGCCGATGAATGGCTTGTGTGGCGGCCTCGCGCGGTGAGGCCAAGCCATAGACGCGCCCCACAAATTCCAAATTCTCGCGGATCGATAAATCCTGATACAGCGAAAAGCGTTGTGTCATATAGCCAACGCGCTGTTTGATCAGATTGGTTTGTGTGACAATATCATAACCCAAGCACGTGCCCGTGCCGCTATCAGGCGTCAACAGACCACACAGCATGCGCAAAGTTGTTGTCTTGCCGCTGCCATTGGGGCCCAAAAATCCATAGATCTGGCCGCGCTTCACCTGCATCGTCAAATTGCGCACAACAGCCGGGCCACCCCCAAAAGATTTGGTCAGGCCGTGCACATCAATGGCAATGTCAGAGTCAGGCAAATGTTCATGCGTCATGATCGACGACTCATCAATTTTGTGTAAGCTCAAGCACAACACTCACAGGCTGGCCTGTGCGCAACAGCTCTGCATCCACGGGCCTTGCTTCAACAAGGAATACAAGCTTCTCGCGTTCCTCCATCGAATAAATAACGGGCGGCGTATATTCCGCTTGCGCTGATAAAAAGCTGATATGGGCGATGATATTGGGCTTGCACCCATCGCAGGTGACGTGAATTTCCTGACCGATTTTGATCTTTGGATATTGCGCTTGAGGCACGAAAAAGCGCACCTTAATATTGCCTGGCGGCAGCAGGGACACAACGGGCCGGCCCATCGGCACAACTTCACCTGTGCGATAATAGATTTGCTGAATCCGCCCTGTGGCTGTTGATTTCACATCGAGGCGCTTCATACGCGCTTGTGCCGAATTCATTTGTGCTTGCGCTTGATCAACAGCATGGCGCGCTTGATTCAAATCTTCAATGCGCCCACTCAAATGCGCCACTTCGATCTGGCGCTTCACAGTTTCCAGTGTTGCCTTATCGCGATCATAAACCGATTGCGCTTGATCCAAGCGTGATTGGGGCGAAAATCCACGCGCCACAAGTTGACGTGCGCGCTCAAGATCCACCGTGGAATAATCGAGCGCTGCTTGTGCTTGATTGCGCGTGGCTTCCAACACCGCAATTTCTTCTGGCCGCTGTTGAGCTGCCTCAACGCGCGCCAGCTTTGCTTGCGCTTCAGCCAAGGCAGCCTTGGCGGCTTCATAATCGGCCACTTGCGTTGTTTGATCGACGGTGAAAAGCAGATCTCCCGGCCTCACCTCTTGGCCCTCTGTCACAGACAGAACACTCAAACGGCCCGCCTCTTCAGCGCCGATGAAAAGCATATCGGCCTCAACCCAGCCTTGGAATGTGGAAGAAGACGAATTGGGCTTGCAACCTGAAAGGCAGATGAGAATTGCTAAGGAAGCAAACAAGCGTTTGCGGGTCTGACTGAGACGGCTTTGCGTTGGAAGGCTTTTACTTTGGTACTTCATTCTTCAACCCTTGCTCGCACCGAGCAGGCCAGCCAAATCAACGAAACCAGTCAGATTAACAAAGATACCGACGGTCGGGATAAGTTTAACACCCGAACGACAGAGGCAATCAACTTGAGCAGTCTACTCCCGTTTCACAGGTTTCGCTTGTTCTATATCAAAGACGTGAAGCTTTCGCTGGTTACAATGTATGGTAGAATTACATATGTGCAGATGAGTGTCTGTGCGTGTGGCAGAAATGGAAATGATGTCCGGGGAGACGTACCATGGCTATGAAAGACCTTCTTGTTCTTCTGGAAACTGGCGAAAACGGTGCGCGTGTGAACGCCTTTGCGCTGGCGCTGTCTGAATTGCTGGG
The DNA here is from genome assembly GCA_903897875.1 of uncultured Hyphomicrobiales bacterium. Taxonomy (GTDB): domain Bacteria; phylum Pseudomonadota; class Alphaproteobacteria; order Rhizobiales; family Beijerinckiaceae; genus Terripilifer. The sequence continues at coordinate 1,742 of CAIUDK010000083.1, read as the reverse complement.
TGCCCACCTAACGGGTGCCGGCGTTGTGATGGACATCGTTCCCCCCGCCTCGTTCATGGGTGAATATCCAGCCGATATTTTGCTGGATATTTCCGAACAGGCTCGCAAAGATATTGAAGCACAATATCAGAAGCTTAAGGACGCAGCCGGGCCAGATCAGCAGACTGATTTGGTGGTGATTCAGTCCTACCCCAATTGGGCTCGGACGGAATTTGGCCGTCTTGCCAGACACTTCGACCTCACGATCCTCGGCCAAAGCCGTGAATCTGGCGATGAAGTGGAATTGCTGGCCGAAGGCGCTTTGTTTGGCTCTGGCCGTCCAGTGCTAATAGTGCCGACAATTCAAAAGGCTCCGCCAAAACTGGGCAAGGTTTTGATTGCCTATGATGGCAGCGCCAATTGTGCCCGTGCCATCTCTGATGCCCTACCGCTGCTCAAGCGTTCTGGCCATGTGGAATTGGTGACAGTTGCCGATTCTGATAGTCAGCCCAATGACTTGCCTGGCTTCAACATGACCCGCCATCTGGCCCGTCATAAGATCCAAGCAACCTTGAAAAAGCTGCCTCCCACCGATGACATCGGCGCGTCCATTTTGTCCTATGCCACTGATATGGGAGCGGATTTCTTGGTGATGGGCGCTTATGGCCACTCACGTCTGCGGGAATTTGTTCTGGGCGGCACCACCCGTTCGGTCTTCGCCGCAATGACGATTCCGGTTTTTATGTCTCACTAAAAACTGGAATTAGAGAAGCCCAATCAATGGGCTGGCGGATATGAAGGCTCCTGCCAGCGCTGCCAAAAACAGCAGCGCATCATGGCCCGCCAGCCAAAGCCGCGATGGGCTCCCATTGCGATGAAGCCACAAAGTGGCCGCCGTGGTGGCAAGCGACCAGCCCACCGCCAACAGTCCCAAAATGATTGTAAAATCAACGACATTGCTAGCGTGCGCCGTGACGAATTTCGCCGTCACAATCAACGCCAAACCCGCCAGAGCAACTGGCGCTGCGCCTATCTTTTTAGACAAATAAGGGATGAGAAAAGCGGGCGCATACATGGCCATCACATGCCATGCCATAACGCCAAAAACGCCTGAGATTTCAATGCCGCAAGCCAGCATCGCGGCAGGTGTGGCGAGCATTTGCGCCGTCATTCCAAACCAAGCTGCGGCAGCGATGAAAGTTGCCGCAAAAAAGTCGGAGCGTTTGAGCTGAGAAATCGGTTGCACCAGCTGCGACCCTGAAGTCGGTGCTGACGCCATTGCAACAGTCAAAACAAACACTTGCGCCAGAGCTGCAGCCAACGCCAAACCAATATCGCGCCGACCCGGCATGAGCAGTTCAAGGCCCAGAATTAACGCAGGTCCCACCACGCCAGCCAGCGCGCCGGCCCCAAAAACACAAGCAATCGCAAAGCCTTTGTCTTTTACGGTGTGACCAATGGCGGCTTCGTGGCGATAGAAAAGTGTGAAGCCTTGCGCCACGCCCAACCAAAAGGCGCCCAGACAAAACGGCCAAAAAGCATGTGAAGACAAGGCCCAAGCCATCATCAACCCACCGGCTAACCCATGCGATGCGCCCAGCGCAAACGAGGCTTTGCGCCCAAAGGTGTCGAGCAAAAACGAAGCGGGAAAAGTAGCAACAGCAGCGCCAATTAACATCGCCATATAGGGAGCCGACATCAGCGTCGGAGTTGGCGCCAACCATAGGCCAGCCAAGGGCAATAGACCGATCACCAGCGACTGT
>CAIUDK010000082.1 GCA_903897875.1 uncultured Hyphomicrobiales bacterium | reverse complement strand
GGGCTCTCGAACATCATTTCCTCGCCACTGACGGGATGGGTGAAGCCCAATGTCGTGGCGTGCAAAGCTTGGCGACCCATGGCGCGCATGGCGGCTTGGGCCTCGGCGGGCATCAAGGTGCCCTTGGTCTTGAAGCCCGAGCCATAGAGATCATCGCAGACCACAGGACAGCCAAGGCTCGCCATATGGACGCGGATCTGATGGGTGCGGCCCGTCTCCAAATGGCAGCGCACAAGGCTCACCAAAGGCGGCGTGCCATAGGTAAATTCGACGCCAAAATGGGTGATCGCCTCGCGACCGCGCGCATCAGACACAATCGCCTGCTTTTCGCGGTGATGGGCGTGGCGGCCGAGCGGGGCATTGACCAGACCGGCAGGGCGGCCGGGACCACACCAGACGATGGCGAGATATTCGCGCGTCAACGAGAGCGTGCGACCATGATCGGCAAACAGAGCCGAGAGGCCCTGATGGGCCGCATCGGTCTTGGCAACCACCAGCAGGCCCGACGTGTCCTTATCGAGGCGATGGACAATCCCGGGGCGCTTGACGCCGCCAATGCCCGAAAGCGTCGCGCCACAATGGGCGATCAAAGCATTGACCAGAGTGCCCGTCTCGTGACCGGCAGCTGGATGGACCACAAGGCCCGGTGGCTTGTCGATGATGATGAGATGCTCATCCTCAAACACGACATTGAGCGGAATGTTCTCACCTTCTGGCTCGGCAGGCAGGGCTGCGGGCACATGGATGGTGATGACCTGACCGGCGCGGATCTTGGTGCCGGCATCCATCGTCACTTTGCCATCAACCGACAAAGTACCAATTTCGATCAGATTTTTGAGGCGCGTGCGCGATAAAGCGGGCGAGGCGACCTTGGCGGCCACGAATCGGTCGAGCCGTTCGCCAGCCTCTTCGGGCTCTACGGTGAGCAAAATATCCCCGCCGTCCTGTCCGATCATGGCTGGAACCTCAACGGGTTCCTCGCTGATCACCACGGGAGGTGCCGGTTCTACGGGGGCTAGGCTACGCAAACCAGCCTGATAACGTCGTTTCGCATGTTGATTCATACGCCCTCATAGCATGTTACGCGCGACTTCTCTAAAGCTCGTTGATCAGAAAAGAGGATCATGTGGCTCAGGCAACAGCAGTGGTGATTGGTGGCGGCCCTTCGGGGCTCATGGCAGCCGAGGCAATGGTGGCCCAAGGGCTGTCCGTGAGCATCTATGATCGGATGCCAAGCTTTGGTCGCAAATTCCTCATGGCCGGGCGCGGCGGGCTCAATTTGACCCATATCGAGCCGCTCGAACCGTTTTTGACGCGCTATGCGCAAGGATCTGAGCAACTCACTCCATTGATCCAAGCCTTCCCGCCACAAGATGTGCGCGATTGGGCAGCCATGCTGGGCGAGCCGACCTTTGTGGGCACGAGCGGACGCGTGTTTCCCAAAAGCTTCAAAGCCTCGCCGCTGTTGCGCGCATGGTTGCGTCGTCTGTCGGGCGCTGGCGTGACCTTTCATCCCAACCAACGTTTTTTGGGTTGGCAGGGTGGGGCGCTGAAATTTGCGGGTTCTGAGGGCGAGCATGTTGTCACCGCCGATGTTGTTGTTTTGGCGATGGGTGGCGGCTCTTGGGCGCGCCTTGGGTCCGATGCCAGCTTTGTTGATATCTTGCGTGCGCAGGGCCTCAGTGTGGCGCCCCTGCAGCCCTCCAATTGCGGCTTCAATGTTGCGTGGAGCCCTTATTTCATTGAGCGTTTTGCCGGTGCGCCGCTCAAAACCATTGCCCTGCATTTTGGCGATCATCATGTGCGTGGTGAAGGCAACGTCACGTCTTATGGTTTGGAAGGTGGCGCCATTTACGCGCTCTCCAGCCCCTTGCGTGATGCGATTGCAGCCCATCATGAGGCGGTGTTGAACATTGATTTGCGGCCCGATTTGAGTGTTGAGCAGATTGTCGAACGCTTGGCGCGCCCTCGTGGCAAACAATCGCAAGCGACATTCTTGCGCAAGGTCGTGGGCATTGAGCCTGTTGCGATTGCGTTGTTGCGTGAGGCCGGCCCTTTGCCTGACACATCTTTGGGCCTAGCCCAGCGCATTAAATCCTGCCCCATCACATTGGTCTCGGCACGTCCTATGGAGCGCGCCATTTCCACCGCAGGTGGCTTGAGTTTTTCAGATGTCGATGCAAATTTGATGATTACGCAAATGCCCGGCGTGTTTGTGGCGGGTGAAATGCTCGATTGGGATGCGCCCACAGGTGGCTATTTGTTGCAGGCCGCTCTGGCCACGGGGCGTGCGGCGGGCTTGGCAGCGGCGCAATTTGTGAGTGTTGGTACCCTTTAACGGGGTGCCCACAAACACTTGTGGGCAGTAGCACAAGACAGAGTTCAAAAAGCTCGTTATAGAAAATCAACAGCTGACCGAAAAGGTTAGCCATCTAATCAGCTAGGGAGATGCAGAATGACTGATATCAGCAAGCTAAAAGACGATATTGTGACCGCCAACCGCGTGCTTGCGCAGCATCACGTTTTGGATTCCTTTGGCCATGTTTCCGTGCGTCATCCAACCAATCCAAAGCACTTCTTGATGTCACGCGCACGCGCTCCTAATTGCGTCGAGATCGGCGACATCATGGAGTTCACGCTTGATGGTCAGGTTGTTGGCCATGTTGCGGGCAAGCCTTATTCCGAGCGTTTCATTCACGGTGCGATTCTTGAAGCGCGCCCAGACATTAATTCTGTCGTGCACAATCACAGCCCGAATGTTGTACCTTTCACTGTGCAGACAAAATATCGCATGCGTCCCATCATGCATATGTGCGCACCCATCGGCACAGACATTCCAACATGGGATATCGCGCATAAGTTTGGCACAACAAACCTGCTCGTCACCAACATTGAAATGGCCCGCGATCTTGCCCAGACACTTGGCAAGAACAACGTGTCCTTGATGCGCGGTCACGGCAGCGTGGTTGTTGGCAAGTCATTGCGTGAATCTGTGTTCACTTCGATCTATATGGAGCTGAATGCTGAAATGCTCATCAAGGCATTGCAGCTGGCTCCCGGCGATCTGACCTATATGTCTGAGGGCGAAGTTGAAATCGCAACAGCAGGTCGCGCTGGCTTCACGTTTGAGCGTGGTTGGGAAAACTGGTGCCGCGAAGTCAACCGTCCATACTATGCTGAATCATGGGAAATGGGCCCGGGCTTTTCCAAGACCGACAAGTAACATCAAGCGAGGGAAAATAAATATGACACATTTTCTTCGTGCTTCATGTGTGGCTGTTCTAGCCCTCACATCGTCTTTGACAGGCGCAGCCCTTGCGGCCGATCCTGTCACCATTGGTGTGGTGAATGCATCAAGCGATGCAGCGCTCTTCATTGCCAAAGACAAGGGCTATTATGCCGCTGAAGGCATTGAGGCGAGCTTTGTTGAGTTCGACTCTGGCGCCAAAATGACAGCGCCTCTGGGTGCTGGTCAGCTGGATGTGGGAGCTGGTGGCGCGTCCGCTGGTCTCTACAATGCCGTTGAACGCGGCATCCGCATCAAGATTGTCGCCGACAAGGCGCACAATGTGAAGGGTGCGGGCTTTCAGGCGTTCATGGTGCGCAAGGATTTGATCGACAGCGGCAAGGTGAAAACCATTGCTGATTTGAAGGGTCAGAAAATTGCGCTCACGGCTGCAGGCTCAAGCGATGCAGGCGCTGGGCAGCT
>CAIUDK010000081.1 GCA_903897875.1 uncultured Hyphomicrobiales bacterium | reverse complement strand
CCGGCTACGCCCGTGACCGAAACCGCGATGTCCGCACCCGAAACTATTTTCGCCCCTTTTGCCATTTCCAAGGCCGTTTCTTCGCTGACGGCGCCGAACTCTTTTAAAGTTTCTTCTCTCACGCCGAGCTGTTTCATTTTTGATTCGTTCGAATAGGTCACGAAACCTTCGAGGAAATAGAACGAGCTTCCCGGAACGGACGTTATCTTTTGCGACAGCAGCCCGCCCGTGCAAGATTCCGCCGTAGCGATTGTGTAGCCAGCTCGGCGATAACGTTCGACCAAAGCTTGCGCACGCGCCAGCAGTTCAGCATCAAAGAACGGGCTTGGATCAGCACTCATGTGTTGCTCTCAGGCAGACGTATGGTGGCAAGACCAAAAGCGGCGATGCCTTCTTTGCGACCCGTGAAACCCAAACGCTCTGACGTTGTGGCCTTGATGGCAATGCGATCAAGATCGAGGCCCGTGATGGCCGCAAGGCGCGCACGAATAGCATCGCGATGCGGGCCAACTTTTGGCTCCTCACACACAACAGTGCCATCGAGATGTGTGATGCGCCCACCGCGCTCGGCAACACGCCCAACAGCATGACGCAGGAAGATGTCAGAAGCTGCGCCCTTCCATTGCTGATCGGAGGGCGGGAAGTGCGAGCCAATATCGCCATCGGCCAAAGCGCCATAGATGGCATCGGTGAGGGCGTGCATCAAAACGTCAGCGTCGGAATGACCCACGAGACCGAAGCCATGCGGAATTTGCACACCACCCAGCCAGACATGATCGCCCGGCCCAAAGGCATGCACATCATAGCCCTGTCCCATCCGGATGTCGGTGAGGGGTGGGGCGAGGCGCGTTTGTGCGTTCGCGAGATCAGCTTCGGTTGTGATTTTCAAATTCGCAATGTCTCCGTCGACGACATGAACATCATAACCAGCAAAGGTCGCAACAGATGCATCATCCGTCAAATCATCACGCGATTGTGCGCTGGCCTTAACGTGGGCTGCATGAATGAGCTTGAGCTCAAACACCTGCGGCGTTTGTACGCCACGCAACACATCGCGATTGGGTGAGGCGACGATGCTGCCAGATGTATCCACTTGTTTGATCGTGTCGGTGAGTGTCAGGCCGGGAATGGCAGCGCCAAATTCTCGTGCGGCGCGGATGACATTTTGAACTAATAAATCAGATGCAAAAGGTCGCGCAGCATCATGAATTGCAACGTATTTTTTTGCTTGGCTTTGTTGGGCCAGTTGCTCCAAACCAGCGCGCACGCTTTGTTGGCGCGTGGCCCCGCCAGCTGCTGGCGGCATGATACGGGCGCGCTCGGCAGCGCTTAGGTCTGCGATGCAGGCGTCATACAAAGCACGGTCGTCGGGATTGATGGCACACAACAGCGGGCCGCTGGGAATGGCGCGTAACATTGCGCGCAGCGTGTGGGTGAGCAGCCTTTGGCCAGCAAGCACGCGATATTGCTTGGGCAGCCCAGCGCCAGCGCGCGCACCGCGTCCAGCTGCAACCACTAAGATTGCAATGTCTTCTATCGCCATGCCGTCATCTCACTCGGTCAGTCACTTGGTCAGCCAATGACCTGAGATCTGAACGGTTTCCGATCTGGCGTCAAACTTAACCTTGGCTCGGCTTTCT
>CAIUDK010000080.1 GCA_903897875.1 uncultured Hyphomicrobiales bacterium | reverse complement strand
CACAACCTTGCCAGCCCATTCTTTGTGGGTCAGAAAATCCTCATAGGATTTGGGCAAATCGGAGGCTTTGATGTGCGACGTGTTGTAGGCGGGCATGTTGTAATTGGCATAAACGCCATACCATTTGCCCTCAGGTCCGCGCGCCAAAGGATTGATGTTTTTTGCGCCAGCAGGTTGGATGGACGCAAACAGTTGGAAGGGGATGCGCGCGACAGCGGTGCTCACCACAACGTCCCATGTTTTAGTTTGCGCGCGGGCTTCGACCATAACGCGGCCGATGATGCCGGTGTCGGATGCACGCAGATATTCGATTTTGACGCCGGTAGCTTCCTCAAACATCTTCCACAGCGGCAGGCCTTCCTGCTCGTTCATGGAGGAATAGACGGTGAGACTGCCTTCCGCGCGTGCGGCTTTCACGAGTTCAGGGTCAGCCCAGGAGGGAGGTGTTGAGTCGGCGGCGGATGCGCTGCACCACGGGCCAAAGGCGAAGCATCCAAGCCCAAAGGCCAGCACCGCCGCGGCGCGAAGTCGTTTCCCTGCAAGCATCGTCGTCTCCCAAACCTATCTGGCCTTTGCGGCTCTGAGTGCATCTGAGCATGAAATGAGGGCAGCAAGCAAGATGCTGTGCGCTTCAGCGGACCCTTGGCTAGACCCTTGTGAACCGATCCTTTATAAACAACACAAAGGTCGATGACTCCCGTAAGAGAGCTGGCCGTCATATTGGGGGAAACAGAATGTCTGCGTCTAAAAACTTCCGTCTATTGGGCCTTTCTGGGAGCTTGCGACGCAAATCGTCCTCCACTGCGATCCTCAACACGCTGACGGGCGTTATGCCCCAAGACACTCAGATGAGCGTGTTCTCGCTGGCTGATTTACCGCTCTATAACGAAGACATCGACACGCCTGAACTTCTGCCGGCCTCAGTTGCGGCCTTGCGTGCGGCTATTGCTGAGTCGGACGGACTTGTCCTTGCCTCGCCCGAATATAACCACGGCACACCAGCTGTTTTGAAGAACGCAATTGATTGGGCTTCGCGCCCCAGCCATTACTCATGCCTTGTCAATAAGCCCGCGCTTGTTATGACGGTGGCTGGCAGCATGGTGGGTGGCGCGCGAGCGCAATCCCATATCCATTCAGCACTTTTGGCCTGTCTTGCACGGATTCCGCCGGGACGTGAAATTGTGATTGGTGGCGTCACCAAGAAAATCACCGATGGCAAACTTGCTGATGCAGGAACGATTCAATTCATTCTCAACGCAGTCGATGGCCTGTTGCATGAAGCTTGTATCGTGCAAGGAATTGCCGTGCGCGAGGGCTCGCAAGATGCAGAGCGCCGTATGAATTTGGCAGGTCGTTAATTTGACAGGTCGTTAATTTGACAGGTCGGTCATAGTTTAAAATCAACACCTGCGAACAGACGCATTCAAATGCGCACCGGCAGGTTTATAAACGGGGGGATACATGAATTCGCAGAATTCTATTCGCATGGGCGTAGCCGCATTGATTGCCTCTTTTGGGCTCGCATCATCAGTGTGCGCGCAAGAGACAATCAATAAGCAGATCTCCATCTATGCCGCAGGCACAGCCGGTGGCGGTATTGATTTGTTTGGTCGTCTGCTAGGGCGCCATATCGGCAATCATATTGCAGGCAATCCAAGCGTAGTTGTGCAAGTGATGCCGGGCGCTGGTGGTATTCGGGCCGCAACTTTTATGTCCGACACAGCGCCTAAAGATGGCACGGCGCTGGCGACTTTTGGTGGCGGCACCATTCTCGATCCGCTCGTCAGTCCGCGTGATCCAACCTATGATATGAGTAAGTTCACTTGGGTTGGTGCCATCAGCAAAGACGTGAGCGTCTGTATGGCGTGGGGAAAATCGGGCTTTAACAATCTTGATGACGTGCGCAAGCGTGAGATGATTGTAGCGGGCACAGGTGCTGGCTCTGAAACCGATACGCTGCCAATCGTGATGAATGAATTGCTCGGCACAAAATTCAAAGTCATCACGGGTTATCTAGGCAGCCAGCAAACCATTCTCGCCATTGAAGGTGGTGAAGTACATGGCCGGTGTGGTTTCTCGCTGTCATCCATCAAGAGCACAAAGCTCGATTGGATCCGCGATAAGAAGATCAACATTCTGTTGCAAATGGCTGTCGAAAAAAGCGCCGAATTGCCAGACGTTCCCTTTGTGTTCGATTTGGTGAGCAAGCCTGAAGACAAGCAATTGCTGCAGCTCGTGCTGGGGCCAACGGGTATGTCGCGCGCTTTTGCAGGGCCGCCAAATATGGCGCCGGGCAAGACAGAGTTGCTGCGCCGCGCGTTTGACGCCACGATGAAAGATCCAGCGTTTTTGGCAGAAGCCAAAATGATGCAGGCTGAGGTTAATCCAACAACGGGCGAAGGCGTGCAGGCTTTGGTTCAAACAATCTACGCAACACCAAAGCCAGTGGTGGAGCGCGCCAAAAAATTTCTGAATTAGTACAACAATAGCCCCAAGGGCTGAGGAGAGTTGACGTGACGACTTTTAAACTTGCGACCTACCGTTCACCAGAAGGCGCGCGCGCCGCTATCATCGTGGGTGATCAGCTGATTGATGCTGCGCGTGCGACCGGCCACAAAGAAGACGAGACTGTGTCTGGCATTATGGAAGCTGGCGATGCAGCACTGGATCGTTTGAGCGCAGTTGCCGCCAAGGGCGGCGGCGTTGCGCTGAGCTCCGTTGAATTGCTGGCACCTATTCCTACGCCGGGCAATATTTTGTGCGCCGGCGCAAACTATTCTGACCACGCGGCCGAAATGGCAAAAGCCAATGGGCGTGAGCCGCCGGTTGATCCTCACACGCAGGGCATTCGCTCTTGGCACTTCTTGAAGTCGCCACGGTGTGTTGTCGCCGATCACGCCAAAGTGGCTATTCCACGCAATTGCAAAAAGCTGGATTGGGAAGCTGAGCTTGCCGTTATTATTGGCCGCAAGGCCACGCATGTGTCTGAAGCTGATGCGATGAATTATGTGGCGGGCTATACGATTGCCAATGATCTATCAGCGCGCGACTTCAGCCGCCGCGACAAAATTCCTGATACGTCGTCGTTTAAGAGCGATTGGGTTGCGCATAAGAGCTTTGATGGGGCGTGCCCGCTAGGCCCATGGATCGTCTTGGCCCGCGATATTCCAGATGCACATAATCTGTCGATTGAGCTCGATGTGAATGGCGTGATGAAGCAGAATTCCAATAGCGGAAAAATGATCTTCAACATTGCTGAGCAGATTGCTGATTTGTCCTCGCGCCTCACGCTTTATCCCGGCGACATTATTCTCACAGGCACGCCTGCCGGTGTGGGCAATGGTCGCGGTGAGTATCTCAACAGCGGCGATGTCGTCAAAGTGCGCGTCGCGCATTTGGGCGAGCTCACAACAACAATCGTATAGGGGAGCGCTATGAGAAAATTTCTGGGTGGCGTTAGCCTTGCGGCCGCGCTGATTTTGGTAGCACCCCTTGCACAAGCGCAGACGAAACTGCGTGTGAACGGTTTCGGTGGCGCATCAGAATTGCCGGGTTATGTGGCGCAAGATCGAGGCTTCTTTGCCAAAGAAGGGCTTGATGTTGAGTTTGGCGTGACGCGCGGATCGGTTGAACAATTTGAAGACATGATGTCGGGCAAATATGAAATTGCCTCCACATTGCTCGACAATATTGTGGCCTATGCAGAAGGGCAGGGCGAAGCCAAATTGCCAGAGCCTTCCGACATTGTTGGCTTCATCGGTACGCATCGCGGATTGACGAGCCTTGTCACCAAGCCCGAGATCAAAACCATTGCGGACATTAAGGGCCGCTTGATGGGCGTTGATTCAGCCTCAAGCGGCTATTCCTTCGTGCTGTTTCGCATTTTGGAAAACAACGGTCTGGTGTTGGATCGTGATTACAAAATTCTTGCCGTTGGTGGTGGACGTGCGCGCACGGACAATCTGATTGCGGGCAAGATTGATGGCGCTTTGCTATCCGCTCCAGCTGACCAATTTGCCAAGGGCAAAGGCAACAATATCTTAGCCGATGCCGCTGCCTCTTTGGGCGGTTATCAGGGTGGCGTTTATGCGGCGCGTCGCGCATGGGCGAAGGATCACGACAAGGAATTGGTTGCATTCTCAAAGGCCATCATCGCATCAACCAAGTTCATCTTTGAGGACAAGGCTGGGACGATTGAGGTCTTGCGCAAGCGTTTGCCAACTGTCACCGAAGCGGATGCTGAGGTTGTGTATGCCGCACTCACAGGCGGGCCGGGGGGTCTTGATCGTGAAGCGCGGATTGATCCAGCCGGTGTGAAAACATTGTTGGATCTGCGTAGCTATTACACGAAGAAGAGCTTCACAGATCCTAATAAATACAGCGATCTGACTTGGTACAATAAAGCCAAGAAATAAAGATTAACTCAGCTCTGCGGCTTCATCTTGGATGCGGACGCGGAGCTGAAAGCTACCTTCGCTCAAACGCCATTTTTGTAAGCGATATGTGCGATAGCCTTGCACATGATAGGGGTCAGCATCGGCGATGCGTGCGGCGTCGTCGCGTGTTGCGGCCCGCACAATAATCATGCCGGGGCCTTGCGGCTTGTTCTCAACGTCATCAACAAATGGACCGGCGAGGAACAAAATACCTCGCCGTTCAAGATCTGCCACATGGGCAAGATGTAATGGGCGAATGGCTCCACGGTCGCCGCCCTTATCGGTTGGCACCGTGAAGATAATCCAGAAATGAAGCGCCTCGGCGCTCAATTGCCGGCCAGTTTTCGCGAGATGATGTCATCGCAAACGCCGTTGTTCAGATCTTCCACCATCTGGCCCGATGATGCGTAGCGCATGGCGGCCGATGCCTTAGTGGCAACATTCCAGCGGCATGGACGGTTTGGAAAATCTGACCAATATTTCTTGGTGTGCGGCTGATAGGTCGCCTCATCAATCTGTTCAACTTCGGTCGTATATTCCGTTGCAAAGCCGTTTGGCTCAACGAAATAGGTGAAGATGTTGTTGCCGGGGCCATGGCGACCAACGCCCCAAGCGACTTCAGTACCAGCTGATTTGAGGCGACCTGTGCCGCTCATCAAACCGTCAAAGTTCTCCATCTCATAGGCCATGTGATTGAGGCCGGGACCTGCTGCTTTTGCAATCGCAACAGCATGATGCGAGCTTGAGCAACGGATGAAGGTCATGTGGTCTGTCTCGTCCGACAAACGGAAGCCAAACATATCCATGAAATATTTTGCAGTGTCATCGATGCGTGTTGAGTTCAACACAACATGCGTCAGCTTCTTAGGGCGTGAGCTATCGGCAATGATGTTGCTGTGCGTTTTCACATCGCAGCTGATCATCATCGGCTGGCCTTCGAGCGAGCGGAACGAAAAGCCATAACCGCCGCCGGCAGCCACTGAGAGTTCTGATGGCACTGTGAGGATCTCAGCACCGAAGGCTTTTACCTTTTGATACAAAGCATCGACCTGCGCGCGATCATCAGCGGCAAAACTTGCGCCGATGAGGCAGGCTTTTGGACGCTCGTGAACGGCTAGAATGTGATGCTCTGCGCCGGTGCCGCGCATGTAGACCGTGTCACCTTCGCGGGAGACTTCTTCGAGGCCCCAAGCGTTGGTGTAGAATTCGACGGTCTTCTTCAGATCGCGCACGCCTAATTCAACGCCGCGTAGGCCGGTCACTCTTGGATGCATCTTGATCTCCTCAGATTGTGTTCGAGTTTAATGGGTGTTTGTTGTTTGTGCCAATAGCTAAGCGGGCTTGCTGTCGTTGTCCGATGCACCGCTCATGCGACGCTCCAGCCAACGCAGAAGCGTGACAATAACCAGCAGCGGAATGATTTGGATGACGCCCAGCGCGCAGACGGCACCATAGCTTGAGCCTTCTTCCCACATCGTCAAACTGATTGTGCCCAGCACTTGTGTGCCTGGACCAATCAAAAAGACCGAGGCGCTCAATTCACGCACCGCGAGCACGAAAATGTAGAGCCATGCCGAGATGAAGACAGGTGCGAGGAGGGGCAGCAAGATGCGCGTAAAAACCTGAAAAGCGTTGGCGCCTGACATGGCAGCTGCTTCTTCTAGCTCCTTGTGGATCTGCGTCAGGCCGCCAGAGGCAAAGCGCATTCCGAAGGGCAGATAGAGCGTGATGTAGGCAACCAGCAAAATCCAGATCGTGCCATAAAGGCCAAACGGCAGCATGAGGTAAGCAAACAGAACGCTCGCGCCAATGATGATGCTGGGAATAGCAATCGGGCTAAACACAAGCGCATCCAGCACCCAGCCAAAACGCGAACCGCTGCGTTGCACGATCCATGCGGTGACAGCCGTAATCAGCACCACAATCGTCGCCGCCATTGCACCCAGCATGACGCTGGATTTCACAGCGTTGACGAAGATGGGATAATGCAGAACGAATTCGTAATTGGCGAAGCTGAAGGGCGAGGCCGTCGGCATGAACGGCGTTGCAATGGTCTTGAAAAAGCTCTGCCAAACAAGCGTCAACAAAGGCAGACCCAAGGACACCGTGAACATCAAACACACAAGCACAGCAACGGGCCAGCGCCATGCGCCAAGCGCCACGGGCATTGGCTTGTAACCCTTGCCGGTGACGGTGGCGAAGGCGGCGGCATCATGCGTGTAGCGGCGATAGAAATAGACCGCGATGATACAGATCGCCAGCAAGGTCATGCTGAGTGCACTTGCAGCGCCAAACTCAGGACGCGAGCCGCTGGTCGCCATTTGAATGTCGGTGGTGAAAACTTCGATACGTGCAGGCTTGCCAATCAGGCGTGGCACTTCAAAAGATTCAATGCCGCGAATGAAAAGCAACAGTAGCGTGGAGAGAATGGCGGGGCGCAGCATCGGGAGTGAGACCCGCGTCAACGTCTGCCACCAACGCGCACCACTCATAGCAGCCGCTTCTTCCATGCGCATATCGAGCATGCGCATCGCCGGGCCCATTAAAAGATAGGCAAGCGGAAAATAATGCGACGAGAGCGCCCACACCATGCCCGTCATCGAATAGATATTGAACGCAACTTGGCCACCTAGCATCGGCTTCAAAAGCGTATTCACCCAACCAATGTTGGGGCTAAGCGTGAGCATCCACGCCATCGTGGTGATGAGGCCCGGAATGGCGAAGGCGAGTAGGGCGAAGGAGTGGAAGATCTCTCGCCCCGGCGCATCGGTGCGCTCAACTGCCCAAGCCACAAAGCCGCCCATGAACAGGGTGACGACAGCAGTGCCGCTGGCAAAGACGAGTGAGTTCCAGAAGAGGCGGAAGATGTGCCAGCTTGCGTAAGCTTGTTTGAAATTATCCAGCGAGAAACCGCCCGGACCAAAGCCAGTGTCTTCGGTGAAGGCTGTGTAGAAAAGCGCCGATAGCGGTACAAACACAAACCAGCCGCAAATCAATGTGCAGATGATAATGCTGAACCCTGAAGGGCGAAACGCACGCAGACGACGCAGAAACTGCGATGATCCGGTCTGAGGTTCAAGAGCTTGATTGACTACGCTCACGTGACTTTATCCTAATGAAAAGGGCGGCATCGGCGCCGCCCAGTTGAGCCATGATTAGCGTGCGAGAAGAATCTCTTTGAACTCACGTTGCCAAACGCGATCTTCCTCGCCAGTTAGCAAAACGCTCATCACCTTCGCTGTGTTGACTTCCTTCACGATGCCCGGCGGATTTGTTTCCACATCAGCGCGTGTTGGCATGCGACCAAAAGTGGCCAGATGCGTTTGCGCTTCTTTGCTCAGCGAAAAATTGGCTGCCAGCAATGCGGTTTTAGGATGGGGCGCATTGGCGCTGACACCTACCTGTCCGTAGAACAGCGGCACCGGATCCATCAAGAAATAATCCGTCGATGCACCCGCGAGCTTTTGGTTGACGGTGAGGTTGAGGTAGTTGTTAAGCGCAAACCAATATTCGCCAGCGCCAACAGCGCGCGCGACGGCCAAGTGGCCGTCGATGACAACGGGCTTCACTACTGAAACAAACTCCTTGAGAACCTTGCGGGCTTTTTCCTCGCCATAGAATTTGAACACAGTGGCGAGCCAGACGTGATCCGTGCTGTCGATAACAACCTTGCCCGCCCATTCAGGGTGCTTTGAAAAATCTTCAAAAGATTTTGGCAGGTCTTCTTTCTTAATCATCTTCGTGTTGTAGGCGGGTGTGTTGTAGTTGGAATAAACGCCGTACCAGCGCTTATTCTCAGCACGCGCCTCAGGGAAAATATTCTTGGCTTCGGGTGGCTCAAAGGCCAGCATCATTGGATCGGGGAATTTTTGAACATTGGCGGTCTGCGCAATGTCCCATGTCTTTTGTCCCGCGCGCGCTTCAATGGTGACGCGGCCTAGAATTTGGGAATCGGAGGCGCGGACATATTGCGCCTTGATGCCAGTGGCATCCTCGAACAACTTCCAAAGTGGAAGGCCCTCTTCCTCATTGGTTGTGGAGTAGACAACGACAGTGCCGCCCTCGGCCTTAGCGGCCTCCAGCAAGGCAGGGTCCAACCAGCTCGGTTTGTTAGCAGTCTGGGCGGCAAGGGGAGTGAGTGAGGCAGATAGGAGCAGGGTTGTCGCAAAGGCAGCGCGGGCAATCGCGCGCATTGGGGGCGTCTGGCTTAGCAATGGTCTCTCCCTAGGGATCGTGTCCCGGCCGGCCATCCTCTGAAAGGGACGGTCCGACATGTATTATTGGCCCAAGTGTAGCAAAGCTGACGGCGCTCCGTCCAGCCGCAATTTTAGGCGGCATGTGGGGTTTTACAGATGATTTTTCAGTGAAAAAAGATTTTCGCCAAAATGCACAAAGTCGCGATCATAGGTTGCGATACATTTGAGAAATGTGCGTGAGGTTTGTTGGCGCGGCAAAAGCCAGTCGTGCAATTCGATAATCAAAACGGGGAACAGATCCACCCAATCATGAGGTGCTTCAAACAAATTGGATTCGCCACCTTCAATGTCCACTTTGATTAGAAATGGAACGAATCCATGCTCGGTTTTTTCGTTGATGATCTGGGATATGGACATCATCGGGCAGGTACCACTAACGCTCTGCTGAGTGCGATAGCCCCATTCGCCCTCGCCGGGATCCACAATATCTACCGCGCCATTCTGTGAGCCAATAGCCGCCTTGTGGAGTTCGACGTTCAAGCCCTTTGTATTTAGCGTCAATAGATCAAAATTGCTGTCATTGGGCTCAAAACAAACGATATGTGCCTGCGGATAATGATGGGCAAAAAACACAACACTGGACCCGATATTGCTGCCAGCATCAATAATCAGAGGCGTTTGTCCACTCTCCAAAATGGAGCGATAATGCGCGTGCAATTCTGCATGTCGCTTGAGGTGCCGCAGCGCATAATCTTCGTACAGAAAGATCGTCTTAATAACCCCCAAATCGGCATGGCTTGCGCGATGAAAAAACGCGCGCTCTGCGCCATTTGAAAATTTGAGATTGAGACACGTCAAAGCAGCGTGCTGAGGCGCAGTCTTGCGCGTGGGCCCCAAGGCACGCACGCGGTTCAACACCTTGTGAAAAATAATGTGGGATTTAATGCGCTGCCAGTCGAGCCAGTGCAATATTGGCCCTTGTATCTCGCGGCGAACAGATAAAGGAACGTCGTCGTGCAGAGCGGTATTGCCGCTAATTAATATCCCCATTGCGATTGAAGCTCTCCGTGTACGGCCTAGCTGGCTAACGAGCTTAAGGACGAAAAGTTGCAACGGAGGCCCATTAAAGAGGGATTCAATGCAAGAGCGGAGCAGGCAGAGTGCTGGCCTGCTCCGCTTAAGCTCAGGCTGCGCGCGTCATACCAGCGGGCGGGGAGCCTTTCTTGAAAGATTTGCGAAGCTCTTCACGAAACTCAGGCGTGTCGCTGTAGCCATGTACGCTCACGACATGTTGGACAGCCGCTTCGAGTAGCTCCTCATCACTATCAGCCGAGATCGCCACCGTGCATGTCTTGTTATTTGGATAGTCGCGGCAGTCGATATATTTGCGTTCTTTCTCAGCCATTCTAGCCTCCTATCATGAAAGACGGACGCGGTGGCCAGCTGAACCGGCGGGTGCCGCGATCCAATAGGTGGGGAGATAGAGCCCCGCGTATGCGCGTCAACCGAGGCGCGCTACATTGGGCAAATCATTCGACTTGAATTTAAGGCTCCGATCAACAATGGTTGCGCACGGGCGTCGCAGCCAGAGTGTTTGCTATGCGCAACTGCCAAGGTGGTGGGCCATAGGTGGGGAGAGTTTTATGTTTGGGTTTGAATTGTGGGAATTATTGTTGATTTTGTCTGGCGCGATTTTGGGCTTCGCTGCTGTTCGTAAATGGATGTAGGGCTCGGTCCATCTGCAGACAGTGGAATATGAAAATCGGCGCGTGCGGCCCGATGTGTCACACATTTAAACTGCAGGATGATTTGAAAGTGAAATTGGAGTAACGTGCATGAACCGAATGATTGCTGAGATATTTTCTAATTTAGTAGAAATCATTCAT
>CAIUDK010000079.1 GCA_903897875.1 uncultured Hyphomicrobiales bacterium | reverse complement strand
GTCGCCTCCAACAGCGCGCGCAGTTCTGGCGTCACCTGCGGGTCGATGTTGAACCATGCTTTCCACGCTGGGCGCGCTTGGTGCAATAACATGCCCAAACCATTCACCGTCGCATTGCCGCGCAGGCGCGCAGCTTCCAGCAGCTTTGTTTCGCGCGGAATGTAGATGATGTCTGCCACCAGCGCAGAGACGGGCAGGGACGTTAGCTGCAAATCGAGCGGGGCCATGCCGACCATGCCCTGACTTGTGGTGTTGACGAGCATGGCTGCATCGCCAAGCGCCTTGTGCCGCTCTGTCCAATCATGCGCCTTCACGGGACCGCCAAATTCGTCTTCTAGCGCTTTGGCGCGGGCGAAGGTGCGGTTGATGACGCGGATTTCTTTGGCACCGCGCTCGGCAAGGCTGTAGACGACAGCGCGCGCGCCACCACCAGCGCCAATGACCACGATGGGGCCAGCATCAGCGCGCCATGTGGGCTGCTGCTCCACCACGCTCTCAATGAAACCAAAGCCATCGTTGTTGCTGCCGACCAAAAAGCCATCGGCGCGCACGGTCACGCAGCTGATCGCACCCATGCGTTTGGCAGTGGGGTGGATTTCGTCAACGATGGCCAGCGCCGTCTCTTTGTGTGGAATGGTCAGATTGCAACCTGCAAAGCCCAGAGGGTGCAGAGCGCGCAGCGCAGGCTCAAGCTTGCCCGGCTCAATGGCCAAGGGAACATAAGTGCCAGCCAGGCCGTATTGCTCGAACCAATAATTGTGGAGCTTAGGCGAGCGCGAATGCATCACGGGCCAGCCCATGACACCAGCAAGCAAGAACCTATCGGGATGAGACATGACGACCTTTGGCAGATTGGAATTGGCTGACGTGGCCCCTGCCTTAACGCCGCTTGGCGGCTGAGGCAATCTGTCCCGATATGGTCCAATGTTCCGATGGTGTTTTTGTGAAGCTATGTTAACCTTAAGCTTCATTACCAATCGAAAGATTTTTGCCATGGTTGCAGGGTCACTCGGTACAAAAGGACGGGTGGCCGGATTTGCGGCGGCCGTAGTTATGGCCGTATTTATTGCTTGGGCGGCCAGTCTGGCGTTTGTGACCGTGAGCTTGGCAGCACCCAGCTCAGCGCCGGTCAAGGCCATGACCTTTCAGCTCGTGCCTTTTGGCGATCCCGACACCTGCAAAGACCAGTGCATTCGGGTGATTTCCGCCGAGGGCGAGATTACCAATGCGACGCCAGATGATTTTTTGAGCTTCGTGAAGAAGACGGCGAAGGATTCGCGGGTCCGCTCTGTCATTTTCATCCATTCGCCGGGCGGTGGCGTGCTGGCCTCCATGCGGCTGGGGGAGATGTTTCGCACATTTGGGGCGCTGGCCATTGTTGGGCGTCTCAAGCAGGGCCATGCGGGCGAGGGGCCAGCCTCTTATATTCCGGGTGCCAAATGCTATTCGGCCTGCGTCTATGCCTTGATTGGGGCCAAGAAGCGGATTGTGCCACCCACAAGTCTGGTCGGCATCCATCGCATGTTCACCATGGAGGCCGATGTGGGTGCCAGTGCGACCGGCAAAGAGCACAAGGTCTATGGCGACCGCGAATTTATCGACAAACTTGCCTCCTATGCCAAAATGATGGGCGTCAGCAGCGACCTTGTTTGGAGTGCTGAGAAAGTGGACTCAGAAAAAATTCATATCGTGACCCCCAAGGAATTGCGCCGCTGGCACTTGGGAACACAGCGGTTTTGAGGGTTTTGGCCCGATGGGGCGTGAGAGAAAAGCGCAAGAGAAATGCAATCAACGCGCCTTCTTGCTTGACTTGCACCTAGCCCTGCCTTAGTTGGCAGGTCTCCGGTTCAACGACTGCTTTGTCGTTCCGATCTTGGGGGAGTAGCTCAGTTGGTTAGAGCGCCGGCCTG
>CAIUDK010000078.1 GCA_903897875.1 uncultured Hyphomicrobiales bacterium | reverse complement strand
TATCTCGCGATGCTGCTCGCCTGCGGCGGTGTGGCAATTTCTGCGACAGCCTACCTCTAGTCAAATCTGTGCCAGGGACACCTGGCACAGAACCCCATTTGGGTGAACGGCATTGGGGCGGGCCTGCATTGGGGCGAGCCTGCAAATCGCAAAGCGAAACGCGCGCAAACAACATGACGACCCATCGGCGCTGTGAATAAATTGGTAGAGTGAATGTAAATGCGGTTTTTCAGGCGCAGCTGCTTTGGCCACCAACAGCTCTTTTATGTTTTGGCTAGTATTTAGAGTTTGGTTTGTAGCCCTGAACAATTTCTAAAAACAAGATTATTGGATGAGCTGATATTACGAATCAGTAATTAGAAAATTACAAAGCTTCAAACAGACTTAGAAACGATCCAGATAAGTCATTTTATATATGGCTCTAGTATAAAATCGTCTAATTGCCCATCATTTGCCTTAAAAGCTGAAATAGCTTAAAATTAGGCGTCCCAAGTTTCTTATTCACCAGTATAAATGTCCTAGGAAGGCTCGATATGTGCTTTGATTGTCTAAAAATGAACCGCCGCAATTTTCTGTCCTTGTCGGCGACTGCCGTTACCGCTACCGGCATGATTGCCTCTGGTGCACGCCAATCAATGGCTGCGACCTCGCTGACACCTGATGAAGCACTGGCAAAACTTAAGGCTGGCAATGCGAAGTATGTCGCTGCCCCTGAGCTGTGCGAAGCCAATTTGAAGGCCCAGCGTTCGGAAGTTGCCAAGGGTCAGCAGCCTTGGGCGACCATTCTGGGTTGCGTCGATAGCCGCACCGCCCCAGAATTGCTTTTCGGAGGCACTGGCCTTGGTGACCTCTTCGTCGCCCGCAACGGTGGCAATATGGCCGATATCACCACGCTTGGTGCGATTGACTATGGTATCGAGCATCTCGGCAGCCCGCTGCTGGTCGTTATGGGCCACACGCGCTGCGGCGCTGTTGCTGCTGCCTGCGATGTTGTCGCCAAGAAGGCCAAGCTTCATGGCCCAATCAAGGCAATGGTTGACCCTATCGTGCCAGCTGCCAAGGCAGTGTTGGGCAAGCCAGGTGATTTCGTGGACAATGCGGTGCGTGAGAATGCCAAGCGCACAGTCGCTCACATTCTTGCAAGCAGCAAGATCGTTGCAGAGTATGTGCATCACGGCAAGCTGAAGGTTGTTCAAGCCTATTACAACCTCGATACGGGCGCGGTCGAATTCGTCGGCTAATCCCTGTTTTATCGCCTTTGAAGAAGCCGCCTCAGGGCGGCTTCTTTTTTGCCTAAAGCACAGCTGAGGGCGTCATCTAGGGTCAGATGGCTCAGGAAAGGCGCCGCGCACTATAGCTTTCTTTAGCTACGTCGAAATCGGCGGTTTATCGCCTATCGGCAAGGCAAAGTAACGCCGCAGCACGGGTTCTATTCATCATGCCCGGAGTGACCAGCGCATCAACGTTTGGTCCACAGCATCGTGAACAGTTTTACCATCCGTGCGAATAGGAATGGAGGCACTATGACCGTAGACAGTCCTACCACTGAGCCAGAAATCACCAGATCGAGCCGAGTTGGCACAGCCATGTTATGGGCTTTGTCCGTAGGTGCGTCTGTGGGCGGTATATTCAGCGGCTGGAATCCCGGTCTGGCGCAGGCGGGCTTTGGCGGCATGCTGGTCGCCACGCTTGTGGCCATCATGCTCTATCTATTTCTTGTCATGTCGATTGCAGAACTCGCCGTTATGATGCCTTTTGCTGGCGGCACAGTGAATTATGCTCGAACTGCTTTCGGCGTCTGGGGTGGCTTCTTAGCCGCAATTTCCGCACTGATTGCTTACACCTTCGCAATGACCTCGTTGATGGGCATCATGACCACCGAGGTGACACGCATTCTGGTCGAGCTCAACGGTCCAAATATTCCGGCTCCTGTTCTGTGGGCGGTCTTCCTCTTGGGCTTTGGCTGGCTCAATCTCAAAGACAGACGCACATTTTTCATTGCTGCGCTTGTCCTAGCTCTTGTTACTCTTGCCGTTTTGTTTGTGACGGCCATTGCTGTGGTGCCATCCTTCGAGCCAGCTGCGTTGCTCTCCATACCCGCGAACTTGAATGGTAATGAATGGTTGCCTCATGGTCTGCTAGGCATTGCATTCGCTATTCCCTTTGCCATGTGGTTTTTCCTGTCAATCGAAGTTGTGTCCTATGCGGCCGAAGATGCGCTTACGCCCGACAAGAGCGTTCCCCGCAGCTTGTTGATGGCCCTTCTCACGCTGGCAGTTTGCGCGCTCATTATTTTGACCGTGCTCTCGGGAGCTAAGCCCGGCGCGCTGATGATCGCTAAGGCAACTGATCCGCTATCGACGAGCCTTGAGGTCGTCTTTGGCAAGATGTCACTGCTTTATCTCGTGCCTCTGATTGGCGCGGTGGCTGGCTTCCATTCAGTCATCTATTCAGCATCCCGTGTGGTCTTCAGCCTTTCACGTTCAGGTTATTTGCCATCGGGCCTCTCAACGATTGCCGATAATCGCGGAACACCTGTTAAGGCCGGGATCAGTGTTTGTGTCGTCGTCTATGCGATCTCGTGCCTGACTTTGTTTGCACCGGCGAATGTCAAAATCGTCGAGATGCTCATTAATATGGCCGCGATCGGTGGATTGCTCACCTACATCTTCGTCTTTGCATCTTATGTAAAACTGCATGCGAGCTACCCCAAGCTTGAACGTCCTTTCACCAGTACATTCGGCGGCACTGGTGCGATTGCTGGCTTGATGATGACGGCGGTTGGACTGCTTCTCATGGTCGTCTATGCGCAGCATCTCAGCGCTTTGCTTGGCTGCTTGGGCGTCTTTCTCGTGGCGACAGTGCTGTTCTTTATCTTCCGGCCAAAGCACTTGCGTGCTGATTCACCAGATGAAATTTACGCACGCGCCCTTCAAAATAAGTCGTCGTCCTTAACTGAATAATTCAAAAGGAAATCGGGCGCATGATCCATATGATCCCCAATACCTTCATCGAGGTTTTGCAGCTTGCCATCGTCATCGTGTTGACGATTACAGCGCTGTCCGAATTGATTGCAGTGATCGCGGCACGTGGTCACGGCTTGCTGAATATGGGCCTTCAGCTTGCGGCCCTAGCCGCTGCTCTGCACATCTCGCGTGACTGGGTCTATGGTCTCGCCTTCCAGAACATCTTCTCTTCGCAGGCGCATTTCTCGGAAGTGATGCTCACGATTTCGATGGTAGCAACCGGGTTTGGTGTTGACCAACTGGTGCGTTACTTCATTTGGGAAGGTCATTTCTCCCGCGTGCATCAGATCAAGGCTCCCGGCCTGCTCGTCGGTATTGTGCGCGTCACCATCTACGTTATCTGCGTTCTCTCTGTTTTGCAGTTCGTCTATGGCCAGACGATTACCGCGCTGGCAACCCTGTCAGGGGCTCTGGCCGTTGTTCTAGGCTTGTCTGCCCAGACGACGTTGGGTGAGATGTTTGCTGGCATCGCCATCGCCGTATCGCGCCCCTTTCATATTGGTGATTGGGTAAAGATAGGCGATCTCGAAGAAGGCGAAGTGATCGATCAAACGTGGCGCACCGTGAGAATTCGTACGCGTGACAAAACGGTGATGAACATCACCAACCGCATCGTGGCAGAACGTCCCGTGAAGAACTTCTCGCATCAGTTACATGGTGTGCGCCAGTCAGAACTGATTGCTGTCTCCAACGTGTTGGAACCTGCAGTCGTCGAGGCGGTTCTCATTAAAGCGTTGATGGCGTCAGGTCTTGTTCTCGCTGATCCCGGGCCTAACGTGCTCTTCAAGCGCGTATATGAGGGGCTTTCAGAATTTGGCGTCAGTTACTCGATTGCCAATTATGCTGAACGCGTCATCATCGCTGACAAGATTTGGAAGATCATTCACGCAACCTTGCGTGATAACAAAATTGCATTCGGTCTTGCCGAACGCCGCCTTGAAGTCATCAATAGCAAATGACCCTCAAGTGGGCGTGATATACGCAGCGCTCCCTCAGGCGTAAAAGCGATACGTCAGGGAGCGCCGCGTTTCACGCAGCAAACTAGCTGTTCTTTTGATAGATGCCTGGGCTGATCATCGTCAGCATGTCCTGAGCATATCCACTCATCGCTTCCGCGCTGCCAAAGAACAGGTAGCCGCCCGTCGCCAAATGCTGCACCAATGAGGCCATCACCTTATTGCGTGTCTGGTCGTCAAAATAGATCATCACATTGCGGCAGAAGATCACATCGAAGCGTCCCAGATCAGCAGGAATTTCGATGAGATTGATATGACGAAAAGCAATCTGCGATTTCAGGGCGGGCTTGATGCGCCACTGCGCACCCTCTTTAGAAAAATAGCGATCACACAGTGTAGCCGAAAGCCCGCGATCCATCTCGAATTGGGTATAAAGTCCAGCCCGCGCCTGCTCGAGAGCTTTGCCTGAAATATCCGACGCGACAATATTCACATTGATCGGCGCGCCTACGTGCTGACCTTCATCCAAACACATAGCGATGGAATAGGCTTCTTGCCCGGTAGATGCGGCGGCTGACCAAATGCGGATCGTCTGGTCCTTCGATTTTGTTTTTAAGAGCTGTGGCAACACAGTGTTTTTAAAAAATTCAAATGGGCGTCCATCACGAAACCACGAGGTTTCATTTGTGGTCAATGCTGCCACAACATGCTGCGCGAGATTGCCCTTGGGCTCTTGAATGATCATATCATAAAGCGCGCGCAGATTGGCCAACCCCGTTTCACGGAGCAACGGCGTCAGCCGCGACACAACGAGGTAATCTTTTTCAGAGCCCAGACAAATGCCATATCCGTCGTGGATAAACGTGCGCAGACCGTTAAACCCATCCATGTCTACGCCTCTTGAATGACGCGAAGGATGGCGTCGCCCATGCGCTCAATGGGGACAACATTTTTGCACAGGCCCGCCTCAGCAACAGCGCGGGGCATGCCCCACACAGCCGAAGTGGCCTCATCTTGCGCCAAGATCGTACCGCCAGATGCTTTGATCGCCTTGCAGCCTTCAAGACCATCTTTGCCCATGCCAGTGAGAATGACGGCGAGCGCGCGCGAGCGATAAGCAAGCGCAACGGAACGCAGCATCGGATCGGCAGACGGTTTGCAAAAATTTTCCACTTCACCATTGTCGAGAACACAGACCGCTTCAGCGCCGCGTTTTTGAATCAGAAGGTGGCGTCCACCCGGGGCGAGATAGCAATGGCCGCGTTGGAGAACCATTCCCTCTTCAGCTGCCATGACCTTGCTGCCCAAAGCATCTGACAGGCTGTTGGCGAGGTCTGATGTAAAGTTTTTGGGTATGTGCTGGGTCAGGACGATGGGCGTATTAATGCGGCCCGAGAGTGATTTAAACAGCTGCACAAGCGCAATTGGCCCGCCGGTCGAACTGCCGATCGCGATAATTTCTATGCCGAGCGCTGGACGGCGGAAGGTCGTGCCGCCCATTTCACCAGACGCTGATGACCAGGCCATTATGCGTCCTCACGTTCGCCGGCAGCACTTTGGTTGGTCATGTTGACGGCCAACAGAGCCATCACGACCGACTTGTCATGAGGTGAGAGAAAATCGATTTTCGTTACGATTTCTTCCAGTGCATCATGGGAGCGGAAGCTCAGCGAAAGGCCGTTGACGGTCTCAGCTGTTCGGATGACGCCCATAGTGGAGAGCTCATCTTGCTCTATCTGTTTCTCGCGTATGGTGCTGAGACCGAGCGCACGCGCCTTGCGGTCAAGTTCTTCTTGCTCCGCAGTGCTGATGAATCCAGTCGCTGCTTTCTGCTCCACCATTTTCTCAAACTCTTCCTTGCGGCGGCGAAGCTTTTCAGTGAAGCCGGTGGCCAAAATACCAGTCGGAAGGGCGATCATACCAAGGCCGACACAGGCCATGAGCATGGTCAAGAATTGGCCTAAGGGTGTTATCGGGTAGATGTCACCATAACCAATGCTTGTCAGGGTAATGACCGCCCAATACATGGCTTGCGGGATGCTGGTGAATTTATCCGGTTGGGCGCCATGCTCAACAAGATAGAGAAGGCTTGCAGAAAAAATCGTGATGAGTACCAGCACAAAGAAGGCGGCGCTCAAGGAGGGCATTTCCTCTTCCACAACTTCGACGACCGTGGACATCGCTGTTGAATAACGGGTCAATTTGAGAATGCGCAGTAAGCGCATCACCCGTAAGAACCGAAGATCAACGGCGATCATGAAGGAAATATAGAAAGGCAGAATTGCTAGAATATCGATGATGCCAGATGCGCTCGTGGCAAAATGCAACCGATTGGTGATTGGGCCTTCCCCCACTTCGTTTTCAGCCGAGGAATAGAAGCGCAGAGCATATTCGATCGAAAAGATCGCGACTGAGAAGATATCAAAGTAGTGAAAGATAGCCGCAAATGTGACTTCGATATCAACAACGCTCTCAAGAATGACAGCAACAACACTCACGCAGATCAGGCCGACGAGAGCCGCATCAATTGTGCTATGCAAATGGCCGGAATAAGCATCGGCGTTGAGCGCGCTAAAGACCTTCTGGCGTAACGTGCGCCCCTCATTGATCGTTTGGAATTGCTTCCATTCGGGTACGATCGTATGGGCGAGCTTGAATACGCGCAACAATCGAATGAGGCGCAGGATACGAAGATCAATCGCGACAAGGAACCCGATGAAGAAGGGCAGGATGACGACGAGATCGAGAATGGCAAGTGGTGTCACCAAATAGGCGAGAGTTGCAAACCGCCGATTTTTGAATTGCGCTTCAAGCCCGCCGCAAAAAAGGCGCGCCACATATTCTGCTGTGAAAATGAAAACTGAGACATTATTAAAGCTATCGAATTGATGTTCGTAGTCTTTTTTGATCCATTCAAACTGCTCAAGAGCTAAGATCGCTATACTAGCGAAAATGATAATGTTGATCGCGCGATTGACAAAGCGATAGCCAGCCGACGGCTTCTCACCTTCAAACAGAAGATCGAATAGGCCGTGTCGAACTTTCGACATCACAGATGTTTTCGCAAACATTCTTAACTCCAAAGCTGCTGCGAGCTTTCACTCAGCTGCGGGCAACCAAATTCAGACGAGGGGGGAACATGTGCCGCATCTGACGCAACAGCTGCTGAGAGGCTTCTTCATCAACTGTGTCCGTCGCAGCCCTTATGAGGTTAAGATTCTCTGCGACGCGTTCGAGCGCTTGCGGAGCGCGGTCAAACAGTGCGTGAAGTCCTGTTGCGCTGATCTCGTAGATAAGGCTCTGGGTTTCCGCGCGCACAGTGGTTTTGTGAACCATGCCCAGAAGAGAAGCCTCGCCGTCGAACAGATCGCCGGGACGATATGTGTTGGATCGGGCTGCGCGCCCACCAATCGCGCGTCCTTCTGTTCGCAACAGGCCTTCGAGAACCAGAAAGAGTTCATTGCCGGCCTCGCCTGATTGTGCGACCACATGGCCGGGCGGATGAAACCGGAATTGAGAATGTTCGATGAGAAGCTGAAGGTCGTCGTCGGTGAGCCCGTGGAAAATCTCTGTTGCGCCTAACAAAGCAATCAGACGCGGCGTGTCGGGCATGACAAAGCCTTCATCGGCTCCCTTGTCATCACCAGATTTATGCCCCGCAGGCTTCAAGCCCGCCTTGGCCAGATGCAGCATGATTGCTTGCTGCACCTTCCATGTAATTTCGGTGAGGTGTTTCCAGTCAGATTCAAAGTTCACGATATATTCGATGCCATCATTCTTGATGGCTTTGATGCCGACTGTCGGCAGATGGTCAGCGCGTCCGCACACTTCCATCAAAGCATCGAGTGTGGCTGACTGAAGAATACGTATTGCACGATTGGTTGGTACACGACCATCAATGGTGACAGTGGTGGTGCGACCGCTTTTGTCACTCATGCTGAAATTGGTAATCGTATATGAGCTGAACTTACTGTTTGGAAAGCTGATGACATCGCCATTGAGGTCACGGACATGGGTCGATCGCCAGCTGACTTCCAATAATTTTCCAAGGATCTTGTCGTCACCGGCCCGATGAATCTGCACGTGATCACCCAGTCGCACTGAGTGGTCGATATTGAGCGCAATGCCGGCAAAC
Organism: uncultured Hyphomicrobiales bacterium; assembly: GCA_903897875.1. Lineage (GTDB taxonomy): Bacteria > Pseudomonadota > Alphaproteobacteria > Rhizobiales > Beijerinckiaceae > Terripilifer. Next base: position 18,223 of record CAIUDK010000078.1, on the reverse strand, counting down.
ACGTCCTGCAGCAATTCGCGCAGCGCCATACCCAATACCAAACCGGCGACACCAGACGCTGCCCACAGGATTGTCAGATCTTGATTGAAGACGACGCTCGCGCACGCAGCCACAGTGATAAAGAAAATCAGCAGGCTGGAAATTTGCTTCAACAACTTTGGAACCTGCGTTCCAGTTGTCGAGGCAATGATACCTTCGAAGATCACATAGCGAATGATGCGATTGACGAGAATGCCCAGCGATAGAAACGCAACGACGCCCAGAACATATTTCAGGACGTTCGTCGTGCTATCGACAGCGGCAAGCCCGAAGGATTTATAGGCATCACCTCCAAAGTAAAAGACACCGAAAACCGTTCCTGAAATCAGGAGCGGAAGCACGAGCTTTCCCAGTATTTCTTTTAACTTTGAGTTCATGATTTTAAGTTCACTTCGCCTTGATCTGGTCGGTCGACGACTTGAGCTGCTGTGTCATGCTTTCCAGCGCCTTCATCGTCATCGAGATTTCCTCAGCCGCGCTGGCGGTTGTGTTGCCCACGAGTTTCAGCTCTTCGACACGCTCCTTCAGCATCTTCATCATTGAGCTTTGCTCTTCGATGGACGCTGCGATTGCTTGCACATTAAGGCCGTTCTGCTGGGACAATTCGACGATGCTCTTGATCGAGGATTGTGCCTCGATCGAACCATCAACGCCCTGCTGGACGCTATCGGTAGCTTCCCCGATCAGCTGCTTGATGGATCTGGTCGCCTCTGCCACTTCTTCAGCAAGTGATGTGATCTTATGCGCGATGAGGCCAAAGCCGGCACCATGATCTCCAGCGCGCAGAGCTTCGAGGCCCGCATTGAGCGCTAGCACATAGGTTTTGTCCGCGATGTTCTCGATCAAATCACTGATCTGCGTGATCCGTTTGTTCTTGCTGGCGACGTTGTGGACTGCGTCGGTCAGGTTGATCAAAGTGGTCTGGCCAGATTCAGCAGCATTGACCGCATTACGAGCGAGGTTGCTGCCGCGGTCTGCCGCCTGAGCGATCTCCGCAATAGCGGACACTGTTTGCTCGATGGCACCCGACACGTCAGTCAACGTCAGCATCTGGCTACTGGCGTGGCGTGACACTTCAGACGATGCGGCTGTGGTCTGAGCCGCGGAGACGGAAACGTTGGTCGTGGTTTCGATAACTGAAATCAGAACATTGCGGAGCTGTTCAGCTGCAGAATTGAGGTTTTGCTTGATGCTGGCAAACTCACCTTGAAAAGCCCCATCGACGGACTTCGTAAGATCGCCAATTGCGAGGGCCGAGGAGAAGGCACTGATCGCGTCCAGCAAGGTGACGAGTGCATCAAGGCTTCGGTTGACGTTGCCCTTGAGTGCACGCAGTTCGCCCTGATAATCTCCGTTGATGCGGCCACGGATATCGCCGGATGCGAGTTTGGCCATCACCGATGCGATTTCCGTCATCGGTTCTGTCAGCGTATCGAAGAGGGCGTTCACGCCTTCCACGATGTCACCGAAGGAACCAGGGTGAGTGGAAGAATCCGCTCGCACCGACAGCGCGCCGTCCTTGGCTGCTGTGATTTGGAGATTGAGATCTTGACTAACCGCCTTGAGCGTTTGCGCGATCGCGGCAGTCGACGTTATGATCATGCCGACTTCGTCGTGGATGCCAGCATCGACAATATCGACATCAAGATTGCCGACAGCCATTTGGGTGATGGCTCGGTTGGCATAGTTGAGCGGCACTGTGATCATGCGAATGATGTAATAGCTGAGGGCTATGCTCATCATGATTGCGCTCAGAATGAGCCCAATCATCACTTTGTGGCCATTGGATGAAACAATCAGCTGCTGCTCGAAGACTTGCTTGGCGACGCGAATCTGGAGGTCCGACAATTTGGAAATTTCGTCGGCGACGGGCGTGAGCTTCTGATAAAGTTTCGTTTCCACAAATGCTGAGAGCTCTTCCGGGCGCCCGCGCTCAACAATGCCGAGCAGTTCCTTGATTGCCTTGTCAGACTCAACCTTTTCCGTCTTGATTGTAACAACCATCGCGGTTTCTTCGTCATTTAGGTACGTATCGAGATAGGCAGCCCAATTTTTGTCGATAGAATCGACGGCGCCTTTGATCAATTCAAGAGCGCGCTCCTTGTTCATCGCTTTCAGGCGCAGTTTGTGAATGGCATCGACAATATCGACCGAATAGCCGTCCGAAATCTCTTTCAACTGACCAAGCGCTTCGACGCGATCGTGGTAGATCGTCGCCAAGGCGGCGTCGGCATCTTTAATAGTCTTCATCGCCGTCCACCCGACCAGCCCGATAAAGCTCAGGATGATGGCGACGAGGAGGGTCAGTTTATAAGCTATTTTGAGGTTCTTGATCATGAGCTTTTTCCAATCGTGGGTTCGGAGCGAAACTTCCGAATCCAGCCACGGAGGCCAGTCTTCGCCATTTCCGAGAGAAACTGTGGAGGGATAGTCTCGAAAACGTTCGCCTTTACGAGGAACTCTGTTTTTCCATCGCGGATACGTACGGATTGCGCCACGCTTTTAAGCGCGGGCGGTAGTGCGGGTGCAGGATACCAAGTCAGATCCTCCCGGAGTGCGACCACTTCATCGGCCAAAACAACACATTGCCCATCCTGCTTGTGCAGACTGATAGGGCTCCTTCTTGCATCTGGATCTTCAATACGTTCAGGCACAAAAATGCGTCCCAAATCGTAGGTTGCGAGATGGCCAGGATGTCCTTTTTGCTTCAGGTCATTGGGGCTAATGTTGCCAAGCACATCAACGATCAGCTCGTTGGGCAAGATGAGATTGTAAGGTCCTATGTTCAAGCCGACCCACGCCTTGGGCCGCCCAGTTTCAAGTTCGGCAAGCGCCCCATTTTCAGGTTCGACTTCCAAATCGTCCCACTGCTTTTTGACTTGGGCAAACTGCGGCAAATCGCCAAAAATGTTTGCAAGGTCGAGGCATTCGACTAATCCCAGCTGCCCGTCGTTCAACCAGACGCCTTCGCGCCCACCAAGATGAAGGCGCTGGATATTTGTGCGCGGTATTTTTCGAATCCCGACAATGCTCTCCACGCATAGGCAAAGCGGATTTTCGCGGCCTGCCAAACGAAGCGCCCAGCGTTCACTGTCCGCTGTTAAGTCGCTGTTGAGCCAAAGTGCCAACGACTTTCCAGCAATCGTGGAGCCTGATGCGCTGATAATGATCTCGTCGGCTTGGCCGCGCGGCATGGGCTTAATAAAATCAGGATGTTCGATGTGCGAAATCAGCTCGGCGGGAAAGGCGAAATATGAATCCGCGCTGCGAACGATAAGAAATTCGTATGTGTCTATGTGTTTGGCGACTGTGACGTCTGACAGCGCATCGGCTTCATTGTCGCCATCGAGATTCTTCACAAGCTGTTCAGCGAGGTCGATGCCTTTGGAATAATCTTTTTCCTCAAGTATCGGCTCGTCAGAAACGCCGTCTGCAAAGATACGAATGAGTCCCTTGGAGGTGCGAATACGTAGCGTGACGCGGCCTGACGGTGCGTCGGAGTCTTTGCTCCGATCCATCTGGAAAAGTGGCAGAGCCAGCTTCTCCAGAATGGTAAGACCCAAGAGATCCCCTGTCGCGAAAGGAAGGGGAGCCGGGGTAGCGTTGGCTTCGACAGCGTCCAGTTCGTCAATTGAAAAATAGTAGAACCGACTCGCCATGGAGCAATAAAGGCGCGCTTTTTTTTGCGCCTTCTTTCCATTGCCGGTCGATGTCTTTTTAGACGACATTCACTCTACCAATTGATTCAAAGCGCCGATGGGTCGTCATGTTGGTGCGCGCGTTTCGCTTTGCCCCAATGCCGTTCACCCAAATGGGGTTCTGTGCCAGGTGTCCCTGGCACAGATTTGACTAGAGGTAGGCTGTCGCAGAAATTGCCACACCGCCGCAGGCGAGCAGCATCGCGAGATACCAAGGCCATTTCTTGCCCTTCGCGATAATGGCGATGGTGGCGATAGCGATGGAGACGTGCAGCAATGTCACACCATAGGTGAGCACGTGGTGGCGGTGCTCGTGATGTTCGCCCTGATGCAATTCTTCATGCGAGACATGCTCGAGTTCTGTGGCCTTGGTGACGATGTCTTTGCCTTCGTCGTCATAGCGCTTGGCTTGAGCCAGAAAATCGGCCTGCTTTTCTGGCGACGTGACGGCGGCAACTTCGTAGAGGTTTTTCTTGAGGCTCTTCGACTGGAAAAAAGCCCACTGATCGCTGGCGCGTGATTGCGCAAGAACGGCGTTGTTTTTCGATGCGATTGCGCCTGCGGTTTCGAGCGTTTCCAGACTGCCTACACTGGCGGCCACAACCGCAAGAATGGCGATCGTTACAGAAACGGTCGAAGTGAATTTGTCGCCGCTATGGGCCGCGTGTTCGGCGTGCTCGGCCTGTTCAATATGTTCGAGTGTCGCGTTTTCCATGCCAGCCTCTTTTGCCGATTGTGTTGGATGATTTGGGAAAAGGGACGTGGGCTCTGATCAAGAGCCCACGTCCTGAGATGTGGAGCGATTAAGCGCGGGCCTTAGCTTTGGCCTTAACCTTGGACTTGACCGACGTGGAGTCGGTGAAGAAATCTTCAAGGAAGTTGCGCGCTGCAGCGATGCCCGACTGATGGCGGTGGTGAATACCTGCACGCGAGAAGTCGTGACCTTCAGACATTGTCTGATGGATTGGCGTGATGAGCTTGATGTTCTTGCAAGCGCGGTATTCCATCATGCGATGGAATTCTGCTTCCTGACGCAATGGATGGTTCTGCGGCACGAGCTTGTTCAGGTCTTCAAGAATGCGTGAGTGATCAAGCAAACCTGCGTGGCCACCAAACTGATCCCAGAAGCGGTTTTCGAACGACAGCTCAGTCATGCGGTTGCGCACTTCATCCAGATTGCCTGGAACGAGCTCGGCTGTTGGCACGAGATCGATCAGGATGATCGGCATGTTCTCGGTCTCATCCTCGGTCAGCAATTCGAACATGGGTGGCAGTGGCGTGTTGTCGAACAGACCGCCATCCCAATAAAACTGGCCATCGATTTCTGTGGCAGGGAAGCCTGGTGGAAGGCTGCCGCTGGCGATGATGTGACGTGTATCCATATGTGTGTTCACATTGGAAAACGTCGTCTGCACGCCGGTTGCAACATTCACAGCTGTGACGGCAATGCGCACATTGTTGGTGTCGTTCAAGCGATCCCAGTCAACAACCTGCGACAGAGTTTCGTGGATCGGACGGGTGTCGCACAGCGACGTCCATTCCTTGTGGTTCCACCAGTCTGTGCGGTTCTTGTAGAAGTTTGGATTGCCCAAAAGGGACATGTTTTTGTGATGTTCTTTTGGAATGTACTTTGGCACATCAAGGGCCAGACGATCCCAGAGTTCCTTCAGCGAGCCAGCGATGTCGCCGCCCTTTGCGCCAGCAATCGCCGAGCTGTTGATTGCGCCGATTGACACACCTGTCACGACTTTGGGGCGAATGCCGTTGCGCACGAGTTCTGAAACTGCGCCGTATTCGTAAGCGCCTAGAGCGCCGCCACCTTGGAGAACGAGAGCTACATCCATGATATAATCCTATGCAAGTTTGATTGGGTTGATTTGGTGAGGTGTTTGTCTGCGATGGATCAGCCCATCGCAGCTTTCATCAGGCGTTCTTGGTCCGCTGCCCAAGCGGCGTAGTGATAGCCAAGCGGAACAGCCGGACGATCAAAGCGAGGGGGTGTTGCGCTCATGCGCAGCGGGCTGCCGTAGAAGCTCAACACGCCCAGCGGTCCGAATTCTTTCAGCATGTATTGAGCGGTATACTCCTGCGGCACGGGCTTGGGTGGGCGCAGTGCGGAATCGACTTTGCCGTAGGACTGCAGCCACGTGGCTGAACGCGCCAAGGCGACGCGCACATGGTAGCTGCCGCCTTCTTCCGAGCGACGCAGAAGGGCCACGAGCGTGCCCAAGGCACCCAAGAAGCCGGTCAGATAATCGTTGGGGAAGGTTGGGGCGAGTTGTGGATTGTCCACGCTCCCCTGCGCCAGCGCCATGCCGGATGCTGATTGTGCGAGCTGTTCGAAGCCGCCACGATAGTGCCACGGACCTTCGTGACCATAGCAAGCTGTCGACACCACAATGATGCCGGGCTTCAATTCAGCCAGACCTTGAGGCGAGAAGCCCATGGAGGTCAGTTTGCCGGGACGATAGCTCTGCGAGAAGACGTCGGCAGACTTGATCAGTTCCCGCGCCGTGTGGTTGTCGGCGGGGTTCTTGAGATCGAGCATGGCATTTAGCTTGCCGTGGCCGGTGTCGATGTCGAAGGGCGGCAAACGGGCGCGCGTGGGGCAGAACACATGCAACACTTCGGCACCAAATGAGGCCAAGGTTTTTGCGCAAGTCGGGCCGGCGATGACATGGGTTGAGTCAAACACCTTGATGTCGGCGAGCGGGCGTTCTGAATTTTTTGTGAAAGGCACTGGGTCGCTATCGGCGATCTTGATGATCTCGACGACAGGTGCGCCTGACACGGCCTGGCCTTGAGGATGGGCGAGCCATTCTTCATGGGTCCGTGCGACCGCGGCGCAAAGACCATTTTCAGCAATGGCATCTTCGAGCTCAAAGGCATTATGGGCGCTAACAGCAGATGCCAGCGCACGGCGATTGTTTGAGCAGCGCAAGAAATCGAGCAGGCCGTCGCGCAGATGCGGATATCCGCCATGCAGCAAAATGTGGCGGCCATCCTTGGTGGGATAGAATGCGACCGTGGGATAATCGGGATCGGGCACAGGGATTGGATAGCCGTGCTGCGACTGCAGGAACACGCCCATGGTGGCCACACCAGCTGCCATCACATCGACGCTGACCTCTTGACGCGCATTGCCGCGGCGCTGCCAAATCTGGTCGACGACCACACCTTGTGCGGCCAAAATGGCGGCGGCAGCCTCGCTCACGCGGAAGGGCGTGTCGAAGATTGGATCTGCGCCGGTGATCTGGACATTGTCGGTTTTGACTTTATCAAGACCGACTAAATTCAAGAGATCAGACAAAATATCGTGAGCCATCATATCACCTCTAAAGCCAAATTTGTTTGGCTGGTCGCGGAGACGGGCGCACCATTGATGCGCCCGCGACTGTTGGTTTGTTCAGCAAGATGCTGAATTCATTTCTTGCGTAGATTGGCGATGGCTTCTGCCATCGGCGCGCCAGCGTCCTTGGCCAGACCGGCCATCGCTTCGCTCATGCGCGCCATGTGATTGGTCAGCGCTTCGCGCGATTCATTCATGTAGTTTTGCTGAATTTCCATCGCAGCAGCCATGCCACCGCCAGCCATGCCAGCGCCAGGCATACCAACGCCAGGCATGCCGCCAGCCATGCCACCCGACATGCCGCCAGCCGACATACCAGCCGACATGGAGGCCATGATGGCCTGAGTGGCTTCCATCATCTGCTGCATTGACGAGGCCAAAAATTCTGAATTTTCAGCGGCCAGTGCCTGCATGGTTTCGCCAAGAGCATTGGCAGACTCCGCATGCTTTTCCATCGACTTGTGGCTGTCTTGGAACATTTGCATGCTCTTTGACGCATGATCGCCCATGGCCTTGTGGATCGTGTCGAGATGTTTCATCTGCAAGTCTCCAGAGTTTAAGAAAGTGTAAGAATTGATTTTTTCATTTTTGGCTCGTCTCTTGCTCACCATTCAGACAAGAGAAATGAAACGGAACCCTCATCCTTGAGACAAAGACCGCCATTTGTGAGCTAAGAGTCCGCGGTCTGCATTCTGCGAAGGCAGACACAGATAGAAACTCGATCGGGCTAAGTTTACCGCCAGGTGGGGAGGCTTCCTGAACAAACCTAAAGTCGTCAGGCCAAAGATCAGGCAAGCTATTAGGCAAGCTTAATTGGCACACATAACTTGTAGCCAAAGCCGCGGATCGGCTTAATTGCGACCTCTACGCCAATGGTCTCACAAATCTTCTTGCGAAGAACACCAATCCGAACCTCTAGACTGCTAACCGTAATCTCAGAACGGTTCGCGCCGACCTCAGCGCACCGACTGACCAGCCAGAATGGTGTTCTGAGAATTCACCAGAACCGGGCTGTTAAATCCAAAGCGCCCTATGGGCTAGGCAATCTGTTTGGTTTGTTTGCGCGCAGGGGTGGGCGCAGGGATGGGCGCACGGGTGGGCGCAGTGCTGCCCCAAGGAGCAGATCCATTTCGATCGGTTTCCGACGCTTTAATTTTCATGGTTCTTGGAATTGTTATGGTTCTTAGAATTGCTATGGTTGTTCGAATTGTTATGGTTGTTCGAACAATCCAGCATCCCGATATGCCTTCCGTGCCGCCGGATGGAGATCCACACCGTCGAACCGGAGCGAGCCCTCCCCTTCTCGACCCAAGGCTAAAAACAAGTCCGGAAGGCCCTGAAACAATCCGTTCAACTGAGCCAGATCTGATGCGTGCCGAAATATTGTTGCTGCCATGCTCTCGACCAGCTCGTCATCAGCGCGCGCATGCGTCACCAAGACATTGAGCACCGCAGGCTGCAGGGAGTCTGCTTTCAGCGCGCGCAACGAGCCACTTGGCAATACCACACGCCGATACACTGGGAATTTAGAAATCACTTGCGCGAGATCATCCGCACTTAAATCTATGACTTTCAAATCATGGCTGGCATCAAGCGCTGTCATAACGCGGTTGGGATAGGGACATTGCAATTGCGCATCAACATCCCCCCGCTTGAGCGCCTCAGCACCATTTGCGAAATCGAGATAAACCGGCGTGATGTCTGAGAATGAAATTCCCAACGCACTTAAAATAGAAGCTGCGTGCTGACGCGTTCCGCTGTTTTCTGGCCCAACAGATACAATCTTTCCACGCAGATCATGTAGAGACCCGATGGATGAATTTGCGCTCGCAATAAAATACATCGGGCCCGCATTCATCGGAGCCACAATTTTCAGATCAACAGGCTGAGCGAAAGGCGCATCGCCGCGTCGTGCGCGCCCAACCCAGTTGGAAGCGATAAAGCCAAAATCTAACTCGCCATCTTCTAGCTTTTGCGCATTTTCCGTGCTTGCGAAGCGCGCATCTATAATTTCGATAGGCCCATCATATCCGGTCTCTCGCAACACTTGCCCGAGCGCATGTCCTTGTGTTGTGAAAGTGCTATTCGCCTCAGCTGTTCCAATACGCATTTTTAGTTCTTTTCTCAGATCAGTTCAGTGCGGCTTTAACGCGCTCAATAACATCAGGTGGCGTTTTATAGAGTTTTTCTAGCGTTTGATCGATTTCTTTGCCCGTCACCAGATCAATCTCTAAACCCTGTTTTTCAGCATCAGCTATGAACAGCGGATCTTTGATCGTTTCATCAAAAGATTTCCGCAACGCTGCAAGACGAACAGCGGGGATTCCTGGAGGCGCAGCAAAGGGACGTGCGAAGAGCAACGGCGACATCATCAATTCAAGCGCCTGACGATCTTTCTCCGTTTTGGCCAAATCCAGAACCAACGGAATATCGGGATGATCAGGATGTTTCCTCAGCCCGAATTGCACCAGCACTTTGATTGTGCCATCACGCAGCCATGTCGGATGACTTGAGACAATACTGCCCCACGTCCAAGCGCAAAAACTTTGCGCTTCGCCACGCTCCATCGCCATGATTGAATCTGCTGATCCTTGATAGCCTGTCACAAGGCGGAATTTTGTGCCGATAATATCATTCAGCAACCGAGGATACATGACGGCATCAGCAGCTGGCCCTGTTCCAGCGACAACGAGCTCCGTCTGCATCGCCTGCTCAATCGTACTCACCGACGCAGTGTGCCATGCCACGCACGTGCTCACCTCGTTCGATGTGCTACCAATCCATGAGAATTTCAACGGATCAAAATGCGCCTTTGTTCCATCGAGCATTGGATCAAGTGGAATTGTTCTGTTGAACGTGCCCATCTCAGTGCCATCGCGTGGCGAGACATTATAAATTGAGTTTGCTAACACAAGCCCGGCTGCGCCCGGCACATTGCGCACCACAACATTCGGCTCGCCGGGAATATGACGACCAATATGCCGCGACAGTGCGCGCGCTGTGATGTCGTACCCGCCACCGGGTCCAAAGCCAACGAGCAGTGAAACTGTTTTGCCATGGTAGAAGTCAGAAACACTATCTGCACACACTGGCTGACAGACAGAAAAGAGAACGGTCGCAACAACCGTTATATATGGCACTATGCGCAGCTGTCTCACGATCCCTGCTCTCCCTAACCGCGTCTGATGCGCGTGTGCGGCATTTGCCGCTTTAGTCAAGGAGATCACGGAATTAAGATCCCCGCAATGCCGATTTCAATTTACACCTCAACCAAAAGTGGTTGCAGTGCAGCATCCAAGGCAATTGCGCGGGCCCCAAAACCTGTTAGCCTTATCAATAACGAGGAGCTGTCATCGAATACAGCCATCGGGGGGACGATATGACAAAGCGCAATGGATCTTTCCATAGGCTGATCTCCGCCAATTGTTTCATGCTTGCATTTTTCATAGGTGCATCATGCCAAAACGGCTTTGCTCAGTCACAAAATGTTGAGAGTTTTTATAGGGGCCGCACTGTCAATGTAACGGTGGGCAATACGGCCGGCGGCGGCTATGATCTTGTTGCGCGTCTGTTATCAAAATATATGGGCGCGTTCATTCCCGGACACCCCACTCTCGTCGTTCAAAATATGCCCGGCGCTGCGACGCTGAAAGAAGCCAATTATCTTTATTCGGTCGCTCCTAAAGACGGATCTGTATTTGGCACAATTGCGCGCGGCGCTGTCGTGCAGCCCTTATTCACACCAGAACTTTTTGATGGTTCGAAATATGAGTGGCTGGGGAGTGTTTCAAAAATTACTAGTACGTGCATTGCATCCGACAAATCACCAATCATGACTTGGAAGGATGTTATGTCGCATGAATTCATTGCCGCAGGTCAAGGCGTGAGCGCAGATGCAGATGTGTTTTCTATTACGCTGAAGAATTTATTTGGTGCGAAAATAAAACTCGTCACGGGATTTCCCGGAACGAATGATATGGCCTTGGCGCTAGAGCGTGGCGAAGTGGATGGCTTTTGTGGTCTTTCCTATTCGACGCTGAGAACGCGTCATGCGGAATGGTTGCGAAAGAAATCTGTGAAAATTCTTTTGCAAGCAGGACAAGAACGCGATCCTGAACTTGGCAACATTCCCTTCATTGAAGAGCTCGCCAAGGATGATGCCACGCTTCAAACCATCCGCGTGATCACGGCACCGCAAAAAATTGCCATCCCCTTTGCTGCACCCCCAGGCACACCAAAAGACCGCGTGGATGCTTTGCGTCATGCCTTTGACAGCACAGTGAAACATCCAGAGTTTCTTGAAGAGGCGAAAAAGTTGGGGATCGATGTCGATCCAATCTCTGGTCAAGAGGTGACAAAAGTGGTCGCGCAACTTTATGCGACGCCAAAGGACATTTTAGCAAGAGCAGCAAATGCAATGGTGCCCACTGAACCCTAAAACAATAAAACAAACCGGAGGAAAATATGTCTTTATCCATCATGAAAGCGACAGCATTAGCGCTCATTTTTTCAGCGAGCGGCGCTCTGGCCCAAAGCAACCCACGCTACATTCCGTTTGAGCCGTCAGCCACCAAAGGTGCGCTCTATACGCCAGACTCGGGGCCGGTTTCCAACGTCGCGTTTCTAACCATTCACCGCACTTCGAATTTCATGAATATGATTGGCACGCGTGAATTGGCCAAGCGCGGCTTCATGGTGCTGGGTATGAACCCCCGCTCGGATAATAATGAGGCGATTGTTAATTTTGAAAATGTGGCCCTTGATATCAAGCAGGGCATGACATTTTTGCGCAAGCAGCCGGGCATCACAAAAATTGTGCTGATTGGTTTTTCTGGTGGCGGTCCAGCAACAACATTTTATCAAGCGACAGCCGAGAAAGGCGTTGCCTATTGTCAGGGACCTAACAAGCTCACCCAATGTCCAGACAGCTTAAAAGATTTACCTAAAGCTGATGCCATGCTTTTGCTTGATGCGCACCCCGGCAACACGGTCAACGGACTTCGCAGTCTCAATCCGGCCGTACTTGATGAGAATGACCCCAACAAGATTGACTCATCTCTCGATCCCTTCGATATCAAAAATGGCTTTAACCCTGATGGACATTCCGTCTACAGCGCGGATTTTCTTGACCGCTATTTCAAGGCACAAGCCGCCCGCATGAACCGTTTGATCGATAAGGCACTCGCCATGCGCGAGGCTGTGACGGCCGGCAAAGCAAGTGCGACTGACGACATGCCTTTTATTGTCTATCGCAATCGTGCGCGTTTGATGGATTTCTCCATGAGCGTTCACCCCGGCACTGTGCATCCACAAAAGCTCATCAAGGATGATGGCAGTATTTCAACTGAAATGGTGAAGTCTGTGCGCGTTGGCTTAGCTCAGAACGCTAAACTTGATCGCACGCTTGAAAACGGCACGATGTTTCTAACGCTCAAATCATTTTTGAGCGCTAACGCTATTCGCGCCAAGGACTCAATGGTGGATATCGATTGGTGCTCAAGCAACAATTCGACACCATGCGCGGTGCGCCAGATCACCGTGCCCATGTTGATCGCAGCCATGGGTGGGCATTATTTCGTTGCGGATAATGAAATCCATTACGAGCTTGCAGCCAGCAAGGATAAGGATTTTGTGGTGATTGAGGGCGCTGTGCATGGGCAAACGCCGTGTGAAGCCTGCTCAAAGCTGACAGGTAAATCCTACGCCAATGCGACTAAAAATCTCTATGATTATGTCGCACAATGGGCGCACGGCGATCGTCTAAAATAAGTCATATGCGCGACAAACAGCCCATGGGATAATTATTCTCATGGGCTGTTTATGAAAAATGCAGTGTTACAGGTTGATGTGGTTTGGCGTGAGCCTAAGTGAGACTTATTGAGCAAGACTAGGCCCCGCTCCCACTGATTTCTCAAGCCACGCGCGGCAGATCATCGCCTAATGTCTTCAAACGGGCCATGGTGGCGCGACGTGTTTCTGCGTCATAGGTCCACCAATTCTCGATCTGCTCCATCGTGCGCTTGCAGCCCAAACATGTACCATCATCTCCCAACGCACACACTTGAATGCATGGCGAGAGTTTGTTTGCTTGCTGATGAAGAGAGGACGATGCCATTGGCTTGCTCTTAAGTTTTGGAGGATCCCGAATCTACACACAATTTTGGCAATAAAACCTCATCAAAAAGATGAGGCTCTAATGCCGCCATAGATCGCAAAGCCGGGCCGCTGAAAGCCAACAGGGTTTTCGTAACGTACGTTAAAAAGATTATCGACGTGTGCGAAGGCATCAACCTGTTCGGTGAGTTTGTAATTGGCTGCCAGATTCACAATTGTGAATTGCTTACCTTTTTCAGGACTGAAGCTCACACGACCAGTATCCGTCCAAGAGCTCGTCCCAATCAGCGTTGATGTTAATGTCAAACGCTCGATTGGCAACCAAGACACATTCAAACTCGCCTTGTCTTTTGGACGATTCAACAATTGCAAGCCAGTGGCCTCATTGATCGCGGTTGTATGCGTGTAATCCGCACGCACTTTCAAATTGTTTTCGAAGTCGTAGCTGACGAACACTTCTTCGCCATGCGTTTTGGCTGAGGACACATTATCGTAATAATAATTATCCGTGAGGCTGCTGGGGTTGGGCAGACCAACAATCAGATTGGTGATCTTATTGTTGAAATACGTCACGCCCACATTCATTCTGCGCGAGAACAAAGGCTGCTCAAATCCATATTCAAAGCCAGTAGACAATTCTGGTTTCAAATTTGGATTTTGATCCTCGCCATAGGGGCCTGGTATTGTGCCATAGAGCTGAAAGAGGCTCGGCGCTTTGAAGCTTGTGCCATAGCTGCCCTTCAACTTCGTATCCGTGAGCGGCACAATATAGGCTGGCGCTATGCGCCATGTTTTGTGGTCACCAAAGGCTTGATTGCTATCGTTGCGGATGTTGGCGACAAAATAATAGCGCTTGTCGGACTCAAACTGATATTCCGCATAAGTCCCCACATTGTTGATGGATGAGATCGCGGGGCTTGAATCCATATGCTCCGTTTCACTCTCCGCACCAATAAGCAGAGTGTGGCCGGGCGCGAAATTCACATAGCTGCGCCAGTCAAATTTGGAGCGGTCGCCATAATAGCCGTAGGGTGACGCGCCAGACGCATCATAGCCGTAGTAATTGCGGTTTGTACTGCTCTGGCCAATGCCAAAAATGTTTTTGATCTTGTTGTCCCACAGCAACCAAGTGGCCTCGCCGCGTGTCGACACTTGTTGTTGTCTTTGCCTGCTCTGCTGATCGGCCAGACCATCATAGGACGCATTTGGGCCTGTGTAGAATAATCTAGAATCGATCACTTTGGCGATGAAACTGACCGCAAAAGTATCTGATAGGTCGGCACCAACGCGGCTGGTGTAGGTCCAATTGTCATAGAAATTGCCAATGTTTGGCACGCCTGTCAGCGCCAAAAGCGCATTGGGCGACACCGTCACATTTTGGGTTTTGTTATGCGTGATGCCGAAAAAATAATTGGCGTTTTCTTGCGATCCGCTGACCTGCAAATTCTGATTGAACGTGCCAAAAGATCCCGCCTCAAGCGAGCCACTCACGCGCGGCTTGCCCACACCCTTTTTGGTTGTGATGGTGATCACACCGCCCACGGCGTCAGAGCCATAGAGCCCGCTTTGTGGGCCGCGCAACACTTCAATGCGCTCAATGTCAGCCGTCATCAATTGCCCAATATCAAAGACATTGGCTGGATTGCTGGAATCGCTCACATCAAGCCCATCGACAAGAATCTTGGTGTGGTTCGAATTGGTGCCACGCAGATAAATGCTGGTCTGGCCGCCAATGCCGCCCGATTGCACAATGTTCAAACCCGGCACGGTGGCCAAAGCATCCGCCACAGTGCGGCGCTGTTCGCGCTGCATCGTTTCAGCCGTAATCACCGTGACAGAATTGGCCACAATATCGGCGGATGTGGGAATGGTGGACGCGCTCACAACAAGCGGCGGGCGCGAATCATCGCTGGCAGCTGGGTCTTGCGCAAAAGCCTGATGGCTCGATGCTAAAAGTGATGATGAAAGCAGCAGTGTACGCAGCGCAAAGCCTGCGCGTTTAGATTGTTTGGAAGACGAAGACATAACCTACCTCGGGCGACACATTTGTCTGTCACCGCGAGCGTAGAGAACCCAAGCTTGCTTGGATTGAACCGTACCAGCACACCCCGACTGATATGAACGCATGTGACCACGACTGTTGGCAGGTCTCCTGGCTCACAGCTTTACACCTAACGTCACCTTCCCAAACCCCGACAGTCCAGTGGCATACGACGATAGACTAGCTGCTTACAGTTGCGGGGACAGCTGCAGAATAGGGTCCAAAAACCCTCACTGCATTCCCTATTATTCCCCGAAAGGAACCAACACAGCCAACCTAAGACAGGGCAGTAGGGGGAGTCAATGGGCTGTTAACTTCTCTCGTAGGCGTAGGACTTTGGGTGGTGGTGAATGGGCGCTGGTGGTGGTGGGCGCTCATAGTTCGTGGGCAGCGTTTCATTGGATGTAGACACGTTTAAAATACGAGAAATCAAATTGATTTTTGGGCCAGCTCAAACGATCATGGATGATTGGGTGCTATGATTGGAGTGATGCCATCAGTTTTAATTGGGCTTGCTCGCAACTCCCTCAGGGCTGCAGCTAATTCTTGATTCGATGCGCCTAAAACTTCCGCCAGATGTCGCGACGCCTCGATTTGCGCGCTCGTCAATTTTGAAATTTCGATTTTCAGACCGGACACCGTTTCCCGCATTTCCAAAGCGTCATCTGGCTTGAAGAAACTTGTATAGGCCGTTATCAGCAATGCAATCACGGCGATACAAATTCCTAACCAAGCTGTCCAAATAGCATGCTTGGCCGATTGGTCATTCTTCGTGGAAGCAGCATCAAATTTATCAAGGAAATTGCCCGCAGATACCTTAAGCTCATCCGTAACGCCATCGAACTTAGCAAGTGAAAGCTCTGAAAGCTTCTGCAACTCCATGGAAATCTCAGCACTGCGCGTTGCAATTCCTGCTATTTGTTCGAATTGCTTTTCAATCTTAGCAAGGCGCTCGTTTGTTTCATGAGCTGGGTGTGGGGGTAGCTTGAATTTCTCAACGTCGAGGGCGTCAGTTGATGGACTAAATATTTTGTTCGAAATATTTTCAGTTAATTGCAAATTTACAGCTCGATGATCCGCCGCTATCAGCGAGGCATTCTTGTCAGAATAGATTAAAGAGTTTTGCTGCATTTTCAATGCATCAGGTACAGAAACAAATATATGGGGAGGGATATTGCTTGCGAGAATTTTTGACGTAGGATATTTTTTAATTATATCCAATTCCGTAGGCGGGATGACTCCAGTTACTGTGTCGATTACTGATTTCGATCGAACGAGCGCAAATGATGATTGCTGATCAGCAAACATCTTGTTGAGACCCGTAAATTTTTCGCTTATGATAAAATTGCGTTTTACTTCAGGAGATTTTTGAGCAGCCAAATGCTCGCTTCTAGGCATCGTGTCCACTTTGATAAATGGCTTCTCTAGTTCGTTTTCTTTTTCGGGAAGATGGTTATCGTCAGCAGACTCAGATGAAGTGGTCTCCTTACTCTCGTCAGTCATCGGACGTCCTAGTGCTGAATGTTAAATCGATCATCTGAAATGCGTGTTTTAGTAAAATTCTTGATAGTAAGTTCACCTTTATTTTTACGCCCTATTCCAGCTGCAACACATTGAAGAATCGCAGCTGAAACAGTGTTGAAAAAAAACGCCCAATCACATCTACTTCTTCAACCAAACCTCGCCGCCCAATTCCTTGCCGCCTGCATAGGTCCAGATTCCCTTCACGCTGCCGTTCTTTTGCGTCACATAAAGGCCCACGCCGGTATTGTTGCCGGAGCGATAGGAGATGGACAGCATTTCGTCTGTACCAATCGCGGTGCCGATGTATTTTTCGCCGCCAATGGTCCACACCACTTGGTAGAGGCTATCAGCATTTTTTTTGACGCTGACGCTGCCTGTGTAGGTGCCGCCACCGGGGCTGGTGCCGTCGACGAGATAGCTGCCTGTGATGTCGGCGGCCGCGGCTTGTGTCGTTGCCAATGGGGCCATGCACAAGAGGGCGGCCGCAATCATTGATAAAATGCGCATTGTGTACCTTTCAAAAAATGAGCCACCAAGGCGGCAAATGAGCAATGGGCTCAAACTGCCATAGCTTAGCTATAGGCTGCAAGCCGTCTTCCAAAAAATTGCTGCAACGCACTCTCAGTTTGTCTCGCGCGATCCCCAAAAAACACGCCGCGCACAGTCTTTAGGAACACCTTAGCGCTTGTCTCACATCCCAATTCAGGCACAATGCCGGCCAAGGGTATAAACCCGAACCAGGGAGGAAAAGAGTGCCCAAGAAATTCACATTAAATGTTGATGGCAAGTCCCATACGATCACCGCTGATCCAGACATGCCTTTGCTCTACGCGCTGCGCGATGATCTCGGGTTGAAAAACCCGCGCTTTGGTTGCGGCCTTGCGCAATGCGGGGCGTGCACCGTGATTATCGATGGCGAGGCTGTGCGCTCGTGCATCACCGCTGTGGAAGATGTCGGCAAAAAGAAAGTCACGACGCTGGCTGGTATCGGCAAGAACGGCAAAGCACATAAAGTGCAGGAAGCCTTCATTGCTGAGCAAGTGCCCCAGTGCGGCTATTGCCTCAATGGCTGGGTGATGACCACCGCTGCCTTCCTAGAAAAAAATCCAAAGCCATCTGATGCGCAGATCCGCGACGCTTTGTCGGGTCTCAAGTGCCGCTGTGGCACGCATGTGGCGATTCTGCGTGCTGTAAAGCGCGCTGCAGCGATGGCTTGAGCGGGAGAGCACCAATGAACATTCAAAACATCAACCGCCGCTCATTGCTCACAGGCACCGGCGCATTCACCATTAGCATCGCATTGCCCGGCGTCAGCGTTGCCGCTGTTGTTGGCAAGGCCGGTCTTGAAAAGCGCCCAGGAGCCGTTGCATGTCTGCAGGCTGAAATCCCAGTCGCTGCATTTGAGGAGCTCGTTGCCTTTTGCGACCACTGAGATTGTGGCGGAAATACCAGACCAGC
>CAIUDK010000077.1 GCA_903897875.1 uncultured Hyphomicrobiales bacterium | reverse complement strand
GCCAACAAGGTTTTACCTGTGCCGGGGGGTCCCACAAGAAGAACACCGCGCGGGATGCGACCACCTAGACGCTGGAACTTTTGTGGATCGCGCAAGAATTCTACAATCTCTTGCAGATCTTCTTTTGCTTCGTCCACGCCAGCGACATCTTCAAAGGTGACGCGACCATGCGCCTCGGTCAGCATTTTGGCTTTTGATTTTCCAAAGCCCATGGCTTTGCCGCCAGCGCCTTGCATTTGGCGCGACAGGAAAATCCAAACACCCAAGAAGGCAATCAGCGGCAAACCGTTGACCAAGAGTGTCACCAACCAATTGGTGCCATCCGATGGCGGCTTAGCTGTGATCGTCACATTCTTTTTGTAGAGGTTTTGAACCAAGCTTGGATCATTGGGAGCGTAAGTTGCAAAGGCGCGGTTATCGGAAAAATGTCCGGTAATTTCGTGGCCCGCAATCGTGACTTCGCGCACATGGCCCTGATCGACCTCTGTCAGAAGCTGACTAAAGGTGATGTCTTGGGTCTGTGCACGCTGGCCAGGATTCTGAAACAGCATGACGAGGGCCACAACAAGCAGAAAAATAATGACCCAAAGTGCAAAATTCCGGAAATTCGGATTCATATGAGACCCTAGCAGTCGTTCGAGATGGCCCGCGAGATTCCCCCGCCGGACTTCATTCTCATCTCATCTAATTTAGGCTCTACGATGACCCTTGCCAAGGGATGCGCATGAAACTTCCTGCGAACGTCCCATGAACCTGCCTTAGTTGATGAAAATGCCCATATTTTGTGAGCGGCCGAGCTCACTTCAAACGCTGTTTGCGCCCGCAATTGGGGTGTTTCTGGCTGGAGCGGGTGTGATTTCGAGCTGCCCATGGCGTGTCAGCTCAATGAGCGCATCGGCCAGAGTGAGCTTGAGTGGTTGATCCTGCTCTAAAGCTTCACGCAAGCGAGCCAGCAAGGTTTCTGCCCGATCCAGACGTGGCGGACTGGTGGCTTGCGTCACGCGCATGATCTCCTCGCTGACGAGCCGGAGCAAAATCTCATCGGGCAAAGCATGCAATTCTTCCGCTTTTGCTTTGAAAGAGTCTGCGCTGCGCTGGGCTTTGAGTTGTGCGCGCGCTTCATGCAATTGCGCCAGAATTGCCGCCTCCATCCGCGCAGCGCGTTTGGCTAAGCGCTGCCAATCTTGCGGGCGCATGCCTTCAGCTTCCAAAATGGGCGCGAGGGCGCGCAAATGCGTGCGCGCATAATGGGGATCGGTGTTGGATGGATCGGTGACAAAAGGGATGGCGTGGCGCTGGCAATAGTCGACAAGCTCGCTCTTGCGCACATCCAACAAAGGACGCCCCAAAATCATGCCCAGATGGAGGCGTTGCGCGCTCATGCCAGCAAGGCCAGCAGGACCGGTGCCGCGCAAAAGACGAAACAGAAGCGTCTCCATTTGATCGTCAGCATGGTGGGCAATCAGCAGCGCTTTGGCGCCGATTGTGTGCGCGTGTTCGACCAGCAGAGCATAGCGCGCGGCGCGTGCCGTTTCTTGCAGACGGGTGGCGGGCTTGTCGCCCTGCCATGTTAAAATGCTATGGGGCACAGCGATTTTTGCAGCATATTGGGCCACCATCTCCGCCTCGGCGCGCGCATCAGCGCGCAGGCCATGGTCCAGAGTGGCAGCAAAAATAGAGATGCAGCGCGGCTGCGCCCATTGCGCACACAGATGCAAAAGGGCCATGGAATCAGGCCCGCCGGAGACGCCAATCAACAAAGCTTTTTGGGATTCATAGGCCGAGAACAGCTCAGAGGCACGGTCTTCTAAGGATGCGTGAGCCTCGGTCATTTTATCTAGCATTTGGCGCGTTTGGCCTCACGCTCGGCACTTGCGCGCACGCTGGCTGAGACGTTGGGATATTTGCGGCCCACTTCGCCATAGGTGGCGCAGGCTTGTTCTTTGGCGCCGAGTTTTTCAAGCGACAATCCCAGCTTCACCAAAGCTTCAGGTGCGCGTGGTGATTTGGAAAAATCTGTCGAGACTTTCAAATATTGCTCGGCGGCTTCGCGTGGGCGATTGCGGCGGAAAAAACTCTCGCCCAAAAAGAAATTGGCATCAGCGGTCAATTTGTCGCCGGGGCTTTTGGCTAGAAACGAACGTAGGCCCGATTCTGCCTCGTCATATTGGCCAATCTTGAGAGCCGCCAAAGCGGAGTCATATTCATCACGCGGCGAGGGCGGGAGAGCCGCTACGGTTTCAGGCGCGGTGGTGGCCCCAGCAATGGGGGCGGCAGGTGCGCCGGGCATCTGGGCGGGGAAGGCTTCAGCATTGGGGCTGCGACCGCGCGGAGACAATTCTAAAGGGCCGGCATCCTTGCTTAAGGTGCCCAGACTGCGCGGGGCACCGGGTGCGCTGGGGTCAGCCTCAGGATCAAACGCATCACCGCGTTTGCTGCCACGGCGGTTGTCCGTAATGCCATCTCCGACAACATTGGCGCCAACAGCATTTGCGCTTGCAACAGCGCCAGCGCCGTTGACCACAGGCGCTGACGGAGCCGAGGCCAGATTGCTGGCCCCGTTATCGCCCGCATCGCTGCGCTTTGCAGGCGGTGTGCGCGCTGGTGCGCCCTTGCCACCCTGCTCTTGCAGGCGGAAATCAACATCCTGCTGGAATTTACGCAACTGCTCGTCCATGCGCCGGATGTCATATTGCATCTGTTCAATCTGGCCGTTCAACGAACGGATCTGATTTTCAAGACGATCAATGCGCAGCGTTTGTTCGGCTGAGTTTTGATCCACGCCATTGTTGTTATTGTCGCGGCTAAAGAGTTGGACTTTGACAATGGGCGAGGTGAGGGCAGGGGCCGCAGAAACCAGCGGCACAGCTTGCGCGCCAGCCACGGCTGAGGTGAGGAGGAACAACGATAAAAGCGGACGTAATAGGTTCATTAGCAAAGCCCTTGGCTATCCTTGGTGGCTAGCTTTGGAGGAGTGGTCATTCACTCTACCATATCGCAGCCTACCATACCGTCTCAGCTCGGGCCAAAACTTGGCGCAATTGGGGCTGGGGTAAGGCAGCTAGGGTGCCCAAACGCAAAACGGCGACCCGAAGGCCGCCGCTTTGGTCTCAAAGCTTGAAAGCTTAGGAATTGCCGCCGCTGAGCACCGTCACAGCGCGACGGTTTTGCGACCAGCAGGAAATGTCGTTGCAGACTGCAACAGGACGTTCCTTGCCGTAAGAAATCGTGCGCATGCGTGAGGCAGGGATGCCCTTAGCAGCCAGATAGTTCTTGGTTGATTCGGCACGGCGTGCGCCCAGTGCGAAATTGTATTCGCGGGTGCCGCGCTCATCAGCATGGCCTTCAATGGTGAAGGTGTAGCGTGGGTACTGCGACAACCAACGAGCCTGCTTCTCAAGAGTGGCCTGACCAACCGATGTCAGTTCCGTCGAATCAGATTCGAAGAACACGCGGTCGCCGACGTTCACGATGAAGTCTTGCTGGCTGCCTGGTGTTGCAGCGCTTGCGCCAGCGCCGCCAAGGCCGTTGGCATCATCCGAAGGATTCTTCGAACAAGCTGCCATGCTCAGCACAGCGGTGAGGGCGAGTGCGAGCTTGAAGCTGCGTCCGCTGGTGAATGACATCATATTTGTACTCCTGAATTATCGCAGAACTTGAAGTGTCTCAGATCTTGGGTGATCTTTAGCGAGACAAGGTTAAGCGAAGGTTCCATCAACCTTGATGGACGCTAAATGAAATGCGTTGCATTTGAGCAATGCGCAGGTTTGGTTAACCGGCAGTTAATGGCGACATTGCGGCAAAGCTAGAATTTGCCGCAAAATAGCTTGGCAAAAAGGCAATTGTCCCCTCAAAAGCAAAATCGGAGCGGACGTGCCGCTCCGATCCAATCATCCGCCGCATCCCTTTTTAGTCGCTTGGGGTCGCAATATGATCGCCCGGCTTCAAGGAATGGATGTCCTTGTTTGGGTTGCAGTGATGATATTTGGCCTGCTGGCCATCGAATTTCAGGTTCAAAATGCGCTGGGGCGTATCGCCTGCTTGAACGGTATAAATACCCTTGCAGTCGGCTGGGGCTCCTTGGATGATCGACATGGCTTATCTCCTTGAAAATAATGAGTAAATCGTGTTTTAGCGTGTGAATTTGCTGGCTTTTATGAACGCGGCGAATGCTTAAATTATGAAACAAAATAAAACAGAATCAATCCATTTTAGGCGCGATATCCCCCATTTGTGGCTGGTCGGCACGCCAGACGGGCCCCGAAATGGGCGACCTTGTTCTAGCTCAAAGAACCCGGCAAAAAGCTGCGCTAGCCTTGGTTTACGGGGCTTACATAGCTAAGCTCTGCCCTAACCCGTTGAGCTTTTTTGGCCAAGCTGCACAAAAAGCTCGAATTATCTTTTTGAAATGCCTAAACCTGAGTTGAGTAGAGGCCACCAAGGCCGACGAAAAACCAATTGAGGAATACGTTCATGGACGACGCCGCTCAAGGCCGGGTCACAACCCCCATGGGGAAACCGACCAGCAATCCTTATCCCGAAATGTATGAGCGCGATCACAACGTGCAGCCAGCGGCGTTCACGCCGATCTATAAGACGACAGTTCTGCGCTCGCCGCGCAATGCTTTGCTCACCATGGATCATTCCTTGTCGGAAACGACGGGTCCGGTGTTCAATCACAATGAATTGGGTCTGCTCGATAACGATCTGATCTTGAACTACGCCAAGGATGGCGAGGCCATTGGGCCGCGCACCATCGTTCATGGCTATGTGCTGGAGGAGAATGGTCGCGGATTGCCAAACACTTTGGTGGAATTTTGGCAGGCCAATGCGGGCGGACGTTATCGTCATAAGCACGATACCTATCTGGCACCCATCGATCCAAACTTTGGCGGCTGCGGTCGCACATTGACGGATGAAAACGGTTATTATTATTTCCGCACCATCAAGCCCGGCGCTTATCCATGGCGCAATTACACCAACAGCTGGCGTCCAGCCCACATCCACTTCTCGCTGTTTGGCGAAGCCTTTGCGCAGCGCCTCATCACGCAGATGTATTTTGAGGGCGATCCGCTCGTCGCCATCTGCCCGATTGTCAAAACAATCCCCGATCAAGGTGCCATCGATCGTCTGGTTGCCAAACTCGACATGAATGCATCCGTGCCGATGGATACGCTGGCCTATCGCTTCGATATGGTGCTGCGTGGCCGTCGTTCGACCTTGTTTGAAAACCGTCTGGAAGGAAACTAAATCATGTCCCAGACTATTGGTTATTTGAAAGAAACCGCATCACAGACAGCTGGTCCCTATGTCCATATCGGATTGGCACCGCATCAGGCTGGCTTTGATATTTTCCAAAACAATTTCGGCAATGTTTTGGTGGGCGCCAAAACAAAGGGCGAGCATATTATTGTTGAAGGCCGCGTTATCGATGGCTCAGGCAATTTTGTGCGCGACGTTTTGTTGGAATGCTGGCAGGCCAATTCGGCTGGTCGCTACAATCACCCCGGTGATCGCCAAAACAAGCCTTTGGATGATGATTTCCGTGGTTGGGGTCGCGCCTGTTCCGATTTCGCAACCGGCGTCTACACATTCCAGACGGTGAAGCCCGGTTGTGTGGCTGGTCGTAATGGTCGCACCATGGCACCGCACATCAGCCTGTGGCTGGTGGCGCGTGGCATCAACATTGGGCTCAATACGCGCTTGTATTTCTCCGATGAAGAAGCTGCCAATGCCGCCGATCCGGTGTTGAACTCAGTCGAGCTGCCATCACGTCGCAAGACACTCATTGCCCAACGCTCACAGCGCGATGGCAAAGTGGTCTACACATTCGACATCGTCCTGCAGGGCGAAAACGAGACCGTGTTTATCGACATCTAAGTTTGATCGCAGATCAGATTGCAAAGCCCTCGCGCCTTTGGTGCGGGGGTTTTTTTTATCAATCGTCGTCGGGCTCCATGAGGCTCGCGATTGTATGGCGCTTGGGCAGCGCAAAACCCGCCACAATCAGACATACCACTGCGCCCAATACGACCGTGATGCGCAGGCCGATGAGCTCGCCCAACATGCCGCATGCGAATGAGCCCAATGCTGGTGTGCCGCGAAAGATCAGCGCATAGAGCGCAAAGACGCGCCCGCGCATATTGTTGTCGACCGTGGCTTGCATGAGCGCTTGAATGCTCGTCGACATTGTGTTGAGTGCAAAGCCCATCAAGCCAGCAAATACGACGCCGACCAACAGCGATGTTGTGGCCACAAAGCCCAACATGCTCAGCGCTGTGCCGATGAAACCCAAAATGGCATGACGTGTGAGGCCGCGCACCGTGCCGCGCACAGCAATGCTTGTGGCGCTCAACATGGCACCAACACCGAGCGCCGAACTCAACCAAGCCAGACCTTGCGCGCCAGCGTGAAACACGCCACCCGAAAAGCCGGGCAACATATCTTGCACGGGGCGCACGATGAGCGAGCCTGCCAGCAAAACCATGAACAGCGGCGCAATGCCGCCATGTTCGCGCACATAAGTGACGCTCTCGCGAATGTCTTGGAAAATATTTCGACTGCGCTGTTTTACAACAGTAGGGGCGAGTTTGATTTTGGACAGCATGATCTGAAAGCACACGCTGCCCATGGCCTGCGCGACAAAGGTGCCACCCACACCTGTGATGGGAATGAGAATGGCGGCTAGGGCTGGCCCCACAAAACGCGCGGCCTGAAAGACGGCGGAATCGAGGGCGATGGCTGTAGCAAATTCTCTATTGTCGACAATGCGGGGCAACACGGTTTGGCGCGACGTATTGTTGAATGGATAGACAAGGCCGTTGAACAGACAGAGACCCAACAAAATATGAACATTGATAACGCCAGACAATGTGCAGATGGCCAGCGTGATGGCATGCAACAGCAATAGAAATTGCGAGATGCGCAATATTTTGAAGCCATCTGAATTGTCAGCGATGGAGCCCGCAATGGGGGCCAATATAAGCATGGGTGCCACATCGGCTGCGGCAATCACACCAAGCCAGAACGGCGAATGCGTGAGTTCCCATGTTAGCCAACCCACGCCAACGCGCTGCATCCATCCCATAATATGAAAGGGCGCAGAACCACCCATAAACCACGCAAAGGCCGGATTGCGCCAGATGCGGATGATGGGGCGGTTGGAGGCTTCAAACATATCAGCCTATCACCATCAAAATCGCACCCATGGTGATGAGGCCGATGCCCAATGTAGCGAGCATGGACAATTGCTCGCCCAAAAACACCACGCCAAAAATAGCAACCAAAACCACGCTCATTTTATCAAGCGGGGCGACACGCGACGCCTCACCCAATTGCAAGGCGCGAAAATAGCACAGCCATGATGCGCCTGTTGCCAGCCCTGAGAGAATCAAAAAGACGGTGGCTTTGCCTGTGAGCGATGGCAGCGACAATTTGCCGCTCACCATCAGCAAAGTGCCCAGCACCAGCAACACGACGAGTGTGCGGAAGAAGGTTGCCAGATTGGAATCGACACCCTCAACGCCGACTTTGGCACAGATGGCGGTGAGTGCTGCAAACACAGCCGACAGCAGCGCCCAAAATTGCCAGTGCGTTGTGGAGAGGGCTGCGGCCAGCCAAGCCGTGAGGTCTGATTTCAAAATGACGCCTTTAGAGAAGTTCATGCACCTGATCAGACGGGCGGCACATTTTGGTGCCCTTGGGGGTCACAACAATCGGGCGTTGCATGAGAATGGGATGCTGTTCGAGAGCGTCCAGCAGCGCGTCGTCGCTCAGGCTGGCATCATCAAGGTTGAGCTCATCATAGGGCGTGCCGGAGCGGCGCAGAATGTCGCGTGGGGTCATGTCCATGGCCTTGAGCAGGGATTTCATTGTGCTGCGGCTTGGCGGTGTCTTCAAATATTCCACCACTTGGGGCTCAATGCCGGCGGCCCGAATGAAGCCAAGGACGTTACAAGACGTGGTGCATTTTGGGTTGTGGTAGATGGTCACGCTCAAGGTGGGGCTCCTGAAGAACTGGGATCAATCCGTGGCTACGACATGTAGGGCGAACGCTCTGGGCCGACGGCCCGGATGTAGACGAGCCGGGCAGGGGCGCTGAAACTTGGGCCTAAAATCGATATCTGGCTCTGACTTTAGGGCCAGAAGTGTCGCGGTGTTAAATATCTTCATGATTTGTGAAGAAATGTTGGGCCACGTCAAGGTAGAATAGAACCGCGAGTGAGATTGGGCGGCCCTTCCGGGCCTCGCCACAGTTAAGCCCTCAATTAGGCCCCCAGTGGGGCCCTTACGCCATAGACAGACTATGGCTTGACCAGAGACGAGCAGATGGCACGCAAATATTTTGGAACAGACGGGATTCGCGGTCGGGCAAACGCTCTGATTACGCCTGAGCTTGCGCTCAAGGTTGGTCAGGCCACCGGGCTCGTCTTTCAGCGTGGCGATCATCGCCATCGTGTCGTCATCGGCAAAGACACGCGCCTCTCTGGCTATATGATTGAATATGCGATGGTGGCCGGCTTCACCTCGGTGGGCATGGACGTTTTGCTGCTGGGGCCGATCCCGACGCCAGCCGTGGCCATGCTGACGCGCTCGATGCGCGCTGATGTGGGCGTGATGATTTCAGCCTCGCACAATTTGTTTGAAGACAATGGAATCAAATTGTTTGGCCCTGATGGCTTTAAGCTGTCGGATGATGTCGAGCATGAGATTGAAGAATTGCTGGCCAGCGATCTGGGGCCACGCCTGTCCAAGTCGCGCGCGCTGGGTCGTGCCAAGCGCGTTGAGAGTGTTCATGCGCGCTATATTGAATTTGCAAAGCGCACATTGCCGCGCAATCTGTCGCTGGAAGGTTTGCGCATTGTGGTCGATTGCGCCAATGGCGCAGGCTACAAAGTGGCGCCTGAAGCGCTGTGGGAATTGGGCGCAGAAGTATTCACCATTGGCGATGAGCCAGATGGATTCAACATCAATCACAAAGTCGGTTCAACCTCTCCCGAAGCTTTGGTGAGCAAAGTGCGTGAAATGCGCGCCGATATTGGTATTGCCTTGGATGGTGATGCCGATCGCGTGTTGATCGTTGATGAATTGGGCCATCTTGTTGATGGCGATCAGTTGATGGGCGTCATTGCGCAAAGCTGGAAAGAGAGCGAGCGGCTCTCCAAGCCCGGTGTGGTCACGACCGTGATGTCGAACCTTGGGTTGGAATTGCATTTGAAATCTCTGGGCCTCTCGATGCCCCGCACCGCTGTGGGGGATCGTTATGTGCTCGAGCATATGCGCGAGCACGGATATAATCTGGGCGGCGAGCAATCGGGCCATGTGATCATGTCGGATTTTTCCACCACGGGTGATGGTTTGGTGGCCGCCTTGCAGGTGTTGGCTGTGGTGCAACAGCAGGGCAAGCCTGTCTCGCAAGTGTGCCATGTGTTTGAACCACTGCCGCAGATTTTGAAAAATGTGCGCTATGCGGGCGGCAATCCGCTGAGCCGCGAAATCGTCATGCGCGCTATTGCCGATGGTGAGAAAAAGCTCGGAAAAGATGGACGTCTTGTGATCCGTCCCTCAGGCACAGAACCTGTTATTCGCGTGATGGCAGAGGGCGGCAATCATGATCTTGTCGAGCAAGTTGTCGACTCGGTGTGTGATGCACTCATGACGTCTGGGAAAGTGGCGGCGGCTGAATAAGCCGCCTCATCGTTTATTTACGCGCGCCGTTTAGCTGGCATTAACCCTATCTGTTTACCATGACCATATTGAATATCGTATATTTTATGCGTTTCGAGGTCGGTCATGTTTGCTTTGAGAGTTTTGCCCGTTTTGGGCGCGTTTGTTATTTCATTGTCGGCGCCATCTTATGCAGCCGACCTTCCGCGTCGCCATGTTAAAAAGAAACACCCACCCATCACGACCGCGCGCCCAATCGTCGCGCCGGCACCCGTTGTTTCGCTCGCACCCGTTGAGCCTTTAAGCGCGGAGAGCGGCTTTTACGGACGCGTTGATGGGGGCATTAGCGTTTTTAACGCTCGGCCCTTGCTGGCCTCTGGCGAATGCACAAATTGCCTCAACGCTCCCATCCGCACAACGTCCAATCTGACGACGAACTCTGGCACAAATGCTGGCATTGGCTTGGGTTATCGCGTCTCAAGTTGGTTGCGATTTGATCTGACTGGCGAATATCGCTGGGCCTCAGATGTGTCTGCAAAGCAGACGGTTGTTGGCACCATTGCAGGCAATGCTGCGACCTACACACAAAACTATAAAGGCCATCTGTCATCGCTCGTTGGTTTGTTGAATACACATCTCGATCTGGGCACATGGTCTGGCATTACGCCGTTTGTGGGTGTCGGTTTTGGTGTGGCGTCCAATCGTTTGAGCGCACTGGCCGGTGATGGCGAATTAACAACGGCAAGCATCTCGCCCTCGAATGGATCCTATAAGACAAAGACATCCGCACCTCTGGCGTGGGCCATGTCGGCTGGTCTGGCTTATGATCTGTCACGCTCTGCGCAATTGGAATTATCTTATCGCTATCTGCATCTGGGCGGCGTCGAGAGTGGCCAGCGTTCTTGCTCAACTCTGCCA
This sequence comes from uncultured Hyphomicrobiales bacterium, assembly GCA_903897875.1. Taxonomy (GTDB): domain Bacteria; phylum Pseudomonadota; class Alphaproteobacteria; order Rhizobiales; family Beijerinckiaceae; genus Terripilifer. Next base: position 2,370 of record CAIUDK010000077.1, on the reverse strand, counting down.
GCCCAAATTTCTGATTGCTCTGGCACGTTGAAAGCCAATGGTCTTGCCGCGCAAGATTATCGGTTGGGTGTGCGCTGGGCTCTTGGACAGAAATAATTTTAGTATTTTTTACGGCTGATTTTTTAGTAAAGGATTATCCCGATGGTTGGGAAAATGACATCCGCGCTTTTAGCGGTCTGCATCATGATGCCTATGTCTGCGCTGGCGTCAGATTATTTTGGCTCTGGTCCGTATCCTGAAACGCAGTCTGATCCGTCAGTGGATTTGAACAATGGCAACACCAATGGTGCCTTTGCCAACTCTTGGTATGTCCGCGGAGATGTGAGTGTGGGGACGAGCAGTGCTGGTCGTTTTGGAGTGAATGGCGGCCTTCAGGCGGGCACTAAAGAATCCTCTGTTGCAGGCTTATCTATCGGTGCTGGTTATCAATTCAGTCCGAACTTTCGCGCAGATGTGACGTATCAAATCAATCCCGTGAAACGGTCTGCAGCCAGCCAAGCGTTTAAGTGCGTGCTGGATTATTCAACCAATATTTCGGACTATGAATATGGCGATTGTATCGGTGACAGCCTATTCGAAATGCGCCGTCAAAACGTTTTGTTGAACGGCTATTATGATATTGGCACCTTTGGCGCGTTTACGCCCTATGTTGGAGCGGGCATCGGCGCTGCCAACATTGCAACAAAGCAATCGTACACAGCCACTTGGGCGGGCGACCATTCCTCTTATGGGAATTTTAAAGTGCCCGTGTTCACGGACGGGGCAGACACTGGCGGATTTCATGGCGCTGTGTCCTATGATCAATTGTCGAAGCGATCCCAATATAATGTCGCTTGGGCGGCCATGTTGGGCACGAGCTACACGATAAATAGCGATATCAAAATGGATGTTGGCTATCGCTATTTGGATGCAGGCTCATACACAGACATCAACGGCGCAAGCACAAAGCTGACATCCAGCGAGCTTCACGTCGGGATGCGCATGTCGTTCCAATAAGCGCCATTCCCACACGTGTCGCTTAACGCCGGGCCTAACGCAGGGCTTGGGGGCTTCCCATTAAGTTGACCTTGACGGGGAACCCACATGGGCGTATCGCCACCCATAGGACACCTCCCCCTAACGGGAGGCGAACATCTGTGAGGATGGATCAAATGACAAATACGCCAGCCATTAAACCTAATAACGCCAATTTTTCTTCTGGCCCCTGCGCTAAGCGCCCCGGCTACTCCCTTAACAATCTGAACGGCGCGCCTTTGGGCCGCTCGCACCGTGCCAAAGTCGGCAAGGCTAAGCTTAAGCTTGCCATCGACCTGACACGCGAAATTCTTCAGGTTCCCGCAGATTACCTCATCGGCATCGTACCAGGCTCGGACACGGGCGCTGTTGAAATGGCCATGTGGTCTTTGCTGGGTGCACGCGGCGTTGATCTTCTCGCATGGGAAAGCTTTGGCGAAGGTTGGGTGACGGATGCCGTCAAGCAGCTCAAGCTTAAGGATGCCCGCGTCCTCAAGTCCGGCTATGGCGATGTGGTTGATCTCTCAACCGTCAATTTCGACAACGACGTTGTCTTCACATGGAACGGCACGACCTCTGGCGTGCGCGTCCCTAACGGCGACTGGATCCCTGCTGATCGCAAGGGTCTGACCATCTGCGACGCCACCTCGGCTGCCTTTGCGCAGCGTTTGGACTGGGCCAAGCTCGATGTCGTCACTTATTCTTGGCAGAAGGTTTTGGGCGGCGAAGCAGCTCACGGCATGCTCATCATCTCACCACGCGCGGTTGAGCGTCTTGAGACTTATGTGCCAGCTTGGCCAATGCCAAAGATTTTCCGCCTCACCAACGGTGGCAAGCTCATCAAGGGTATCTTTGAAGGCGAGACCATCAACACACCTTCGATGCTCTGCGTGGAAGATTATATCGACGCTTTGGAATGGTCGAAGACGATTGGCGGACTTGATGGTCTGGTTGGTCGCGCTGATGCCAATACAAAGGCGATTGCTGATTGGGTTGCCAAAACACCTTGGGTCGATTTCCTCGCTAAAAGCGCAGACATTCGCTCCAACACCAGCGTTTGCTTGAAGATCGTCGATCCGGCTGTCACAGCCCTCAGCGCAGAAGCACAGGCTGCGTTCGTCAAGCAGATCCCAGCCCTTCTCGACAAAGAGAAGGTGGCTTTCGACATCGACGGCTACCGTGATGCACCTCCGGGTTTGCGCATCTGGTGTGGTGCGACGGTTGAAACATCTGACGTTGCAGCGCTTACGCTCTGGCTCGATTGGGCCTTTGCGAAGGTCAAGGCTGAAACCATCAAGGCTTAAGTGCCTCTTAGGTCGGCCCTCTTGAAATAAGAGGGCCGCCATTCTTTCCCAG
>CAIUDK010000076.1 GCA_903897875.1 uncultured Hyphomicrobiales bacterium | reverse complement strand
GTCCAAAGCCAACTGGACAGCGCTTTTGCATGAATGGTCATGCCCTGAAGTTTGAGCGGAGCAAATAATTCATGGCTAAAAATGCAGTGCCCACGGTGTCAGCCAAAGGCGAAAAAAAAGGTTCACAAAAGAGCCTAGCTTTGAGCCCACCTGTTGCAGAGCGTCGCCCAGTGAAGCGCGTCGTGCATGGCGTAGAGCTTGTTGATGATTATGCATGGATACGTGCCGACAATTGGCAAGATGTTTTGCGCAACCCCAAAGTTCTCCCAAGTGACATTAGGGCACTCATTGAAGCCGAGAATGAATTTGCTGATGGCGTGTTGTCGCCGCTGGCGAGTTTGCGAAAGACTTTGGTCAAAGAGCTGCGCGCCCGCATCAAGGAAGATGATGCGGACGTGCCAGAACCAGATGGCAAATATTCGTATTATGAACGCTACCGCGAAGGTGGTGAGCATGAGTTGATCTGCCGCACTTTGCGTGCCGGTGGCGCAGAAGAAATCTTGCTCGATGGCGATCAGCAAGCGAAGGACAAAGCCTTTTTTGAAATCGGCTGTGCTCAGGCTTCGCCCGATCATCAACGTCTGATTTGGAGCGCCGATGAGGCTGGCTCTGAATATTTTTCGATCTCAGTGCGAGATTTGGCCACGGGCCAAGACATTGACGCCGTTGTCACCGACACCGATGGCGAAGCCGTCTGGACGTTAGATTCAAGCGCCTTTTATTATGTGCGTCTTGATGAAAACCATCGCCCGAGTCATGTGTTTCGCCATGTGATTGGCACGCCTATGGCGCAGGATCAATTGATCTATGAAGAGCATGATGCAAGCTGGTTTGTAGACCTACATCAGAGCCAATCGCGTGAGCATCTTCTCATTCATGTGCATGATCATGACGCCACAGAAGTGTGGTTGATTGATCTTCGACAAGAGGGGCCACCGCGTTTGATTGCGCCGCGCACAGTGGGCATTCGCTCGATTGTTGCTCCTCATATGGATCGCCTCTTTATCAAGACCAACGCGGGTGGCGCGCAAGATTTCAAACTGGTCGAAGCATCGATTGACGCGCCAGAACCAGAGCATTGGCGTGATTTCGTGCCCCATAAATTGGGCTGCATGATTGTGTCGTTCACAGTGGTGCGTGATTTTCTCATTCGGCTTGAGCGTGAGAATGGTCTGCCCCGCATTGTCGTGCGCAATTTAGCGACGGGCGAGGAACGCATGATTGCGTTTTCTGAAGAAGCCTATTCGCTGGCGCTGCTGCCGGGCCGTGAGTTTGACACAACAACGATCCGCTTCACCTATTCGTCTTTGACGACGCCAAAAGAAACCTATGATTATGATTTGCTGACAAGCGAGCGGACTTTGCGCAAACGTCAGACAATTCCCTCTGGCCATGATCCAGAAAAATATATGACACGGCGGGTTTATGCGTCTGCGCCTGATGGTGCCTTGGTGCCAATCTCGCTGCTCTATGCGCGCGCAACGCCGCTTGATGGCACAGCCCCTTTGTTTATCACGGGTTATGGCTCTTATGGGTCGCCCTATCCAGCCTCATTCAGCGCCAACACTTTGTCGCTTGTGGATCGTGGATTTGTCTTTGCCATCGCGCATGTGCGGGGTGGAACGGATAAGGGGTGGGGCTGGTATCTGGATGGCAAACTGGCGCGCAAGCCCAATACATTTGCCGATTTTATCGCCGCGACACGCTATTTGATTGCCGAAAAATTCACGTCTGTTGGACAGGTTGTGGCCAGCGGAGGCAGTGCAGGTGGCATGTTGATGGGCGCCATTGCCAATCAAGCGCCTGAGTTATTTGCAGGCATTGTGGCAGATGTGCCTTTCGTTGATGTCATCAACACAATGCTCGATGACACGCTTCCGCTCACGCCACCTGAATGGGTGGAATGGGGCAATCCGATTACGGATGCAGAGGCTTTTGCTGTCATGCATAGCTATTCGCCTTATGACAATGTGAAGGCGCAAGCCTATCCCGCTATTCTGGCTTTGAGCGGATTAACCGATCCACGCGTGACCTATTGGGAACCAACCAAATGGGTTGCGCGCTTGAGAGCTAAGATGATTGGTGGTGGTCCCGTGCTGCTCAAGACGAATATGAAAGCCGGACATGGTGGATCTGCTGGGCGGTTCGATCAGTTAGGTGATGTGGCCCTTGAATATGCGTTTGCGATTGCGTGCGTGAAGCGTTTGTTATCGGTGAACGCTTGAGCGCGGGGGCAAATAGCAATTCTGCACCCAATGCGAATGGGCAGTTGAGTAGGAGTGGCGTCATGATTTTATCAGCTCATGCATCGCAGCTACTGGTGGTTGACGTGCAAGAGCGTTTGGTGCCGGCGATGTCGGAACCAAAAGAGACGCTGGCGCGCGTCGTCACTCTGATCAAAGCCGCACGTCAATTGAATGTGCCCATCACCGTTTCAGAACAATATCCACGCGGCTTGGGCGCAACCGTGCCTGCTGTGCGCGAGGCTTTGGGCAGCCATTTTCATGTCTTTGAGAAGATGACTTTCTCCTGCATGAAAAATGACGATTTGTCAGCGCGCATCGCCGATATGGCGGTGGAACAACGACGCATGCAGGTGGTCATTTGCGGTTTGGAATCGCATGTCTGCG
>CAIUDK010000075.1 GCA_903897875.1 uncultured Hyphomicrobiales bacterium | reverse complement strand
CGTCTCTGACCTTGGAGACAAGGCTATCTGGGGCGAGTATTCTGATTGAGTTCGAAACTATGAGGACAATGTTTGTCCGGCTGGAGCCTGAGCTATTCTTTGTTTATAAAGAGCTACGAAATCAATTGGATCAAGATAAAGCGGAGGGAATCCACCGCCACGAACGGCATCAGCTACGATTTGACGCGCAAAAGGGAAAAGGAGGCGTGGACACTCAATCATAACAATTGGATGAAGGTCCTGCTCAGAAATACCCTTGAGACGGAACAATCCAGCGTAACTGAGGTCAAACTTAAACAAGGTAGTCTCTGATTCTGTGGCCGAACCCTCTAAAACCAGCTCAACCTCAAATTCCTCTGCCGATAATGGCCGAGCATTCACATTAATTTGGATCGAGATGTTAGGCTGATTTTGCTGAGGCGCCAGAGAACGCGGCGCGTTGGGGTTCTCGAACGACAGATCTTTGGTGTATTGGACAAGGATATTGATTTGAGGTTGTTCAGCATTTAACTCCGAACCGTTCAAATCGCTCATGCCCGCCTCCAAATTAGTTTGAGTCACTATCCTCAGATGACAGGCGGGTAACATGGAAAGCGCGACTAAACAAGCGGCAGAGCTTTAAAAGGCACTCACAGACTCTACTCATCGCAACTCGGGCAAAATAAGGTTTGTTCAAATGAATAGTCCGATTGATACGACAACTCTGATTTTCGCTGTTTTGACTGTATTTGTTCTTTTCAAACTCCGTTCAATGCTTGGAACGAAAATTGGTCATGAAGCGGATGTGCTGCCCGCCCCCAATCGCGCTCATGAGAGCGACAACAAGGTCGCCGACAGCGTTATCCCAGATTGGAGCGCCATGGTTGTAGAGGGATCTGGCGTCGTTGCTGCTCTTAACGAAATAGCCCAAAAGGACGGACGTTTTGACGCAAAAGAATTTTTAACGGGCGCTAATGCAGCTTATGAACTTATCATTTTAGCCTTCGCGACGGGCGATCGTGACGTTTTGAAAAATCTCCTTGAGGCAAACGTCTATGATGATTTCGACCGCGCTATTTCCGAACGAGATAAGCAGGGGCATATTGTCTCGACACAGATTGTCACCATGGATCGTCCTCTGATCGCTCGAGCTTTGATCAAGGAAGCAAAGATTCAGATTTCTGTGCGGTTCTCTGCAAAGCTGATTACTTTTAGTAAATCGCAGTCAGGCGACCTACTGGAAGGTAGTGATAGCATTTCAAATCAGGTCAATGACCTTTGGACATTTGCCCGGCCATTGGGCTCACGGGACCCCAACTGGAAGCTAATAGCGACAGGAGCTGAGTGACTATGGCCAACGCGGCCACCTTTAAAGCAAAGAGTTTTCTAAAGCCGACGAGCTTTGAATCTCTTGATGGATTTGCTGAGGACAACCTGCAAGAAGCTTGGAATGCTTTTATAGCTTCCTGCGATCAGATTCTTGCCGAACATCCGCCTATTCGCCCGGCTGTTTCCCCCAGCCGAGCTCTAATAGAAGTCGCTAGTAAGGCCATCAAGCTCAAAACGCCGTCTGGGTCCGAAGCTCGGCATTTCTTCACTGAGAATTTTGCGCCCTTCGCACTTATCGATAAGGGGGCGTATCCGATTAATGCATTTTTCACTGGCTATTTTGAGCCAAAAATAGATGGCTCTCTGACCAAAACAAAAAAATTTCTAACACCGATCTATGCGCGCCCCAAAGATTTGGTGTCCTTCAATCACATTGAGAATCCCGATCTCCCGGGCTATTTCGCCGGCCGCCGCTTACTTGGTCAGGGGCTTGTCCCCTATCTGACTCGGCAGGAAATTGAGATGGACCAAACCGAAAAATTTCAACCAATTGCTTGGGTTGCCGATGAAGTGGATGCTTTTATCATTCATGTTCAGGGCTCCGCTGAAATTAATTTAAACGATGGCCGCAGACTTAAGCTGACCTATTCGGGGCGCAACGGTCATCCCTACTCATCAATTGGGAAAGTTCTTATTGATGAACAGCACATCAAGCCCGATGCGATGTCATTGGCGTCCTTGAAAGCATGGATACGCTCAAACGGTCTTGCCCCAGGCGAGAATGGTCGAAATCTCTTATGGAAAAATGCCTCTTTTATCTTCTTTGACGGCGCCATTTGTGACCAAAACTCAAATGGTCCGATTGGCGGCGCTTCAATTCCATTAGCGGCACTGCGTTCAATTGCGACTGATCGAACAATTTGGCCTTATGGGACGCCGTTTTGGATAAATGCACAGCTACCCTGGCGCAATTCACAGCCTGAATCGTTCCAGCGCTTACTTTTTAGCCAAGATACGGGATCTGCCATTGTTGGAGAGGCACGATTTGATATTTTCTTTGGTAGTGGGGTTCACGCTGGAGACCTAGCTGGAGGCATACGTCATCCCGGCGAAGCCTATGTTTTATTACCGAAGTGAGCCAGTTATGCGTCGCACAAAAGGTCCGCTTGGCCTGAGCCCTGATGAACAAAAAACCTGGACCGCGTTTGTTCAGAACGTAAAACCGTTGCCTAAGGCAAAAAAAACTATCATCCCGAATGAGCCACCAAAGCTTGGCCCACCCGTTGAAATAATACCAAAAATCTTCGACGATATTTTCCCATCCAAGCCCCGGATCCTAGAGCACCAGATTGATAATAGTTTACGTAAAGCGCTCGTTCGCGGTCATCAAACCATCACTGCAAGACTGGATTTGCATGGCTTCAAACAAGATCAAGCCTATACAGCCCTGCGAAATTTTATTTTTAGGGCCTATCTGGAGCAAAATCGCATTATTCTTGTCATCACTGGCAAGGGTAGTAGTCCAGAGGCACTAGCCGCTCCGCGCGGCATCCTCAAGAGGATGGTACCTGAATGGCTGAGGTCGTCGGATATTTCTCCCCTAGTCATAGGGTTTGAGGATGCCGCACTTAAGCATGGCGGCAGCGGAGCGCTTTACGTCTGGATTCGCAAACGACAGGAGAGCGATAGATGACACCCTTTGGCCAAAAGCTCCGTGAGTTAAGAGCTGCGCGGGGTCTGTCATTAAAAAGCATGGCAAACGAGATAGGCGTTTCGGCGGCTTACCTATCGGCACTGGAGCACGGAAGACGCGGCAGTCCTGCTTGGTATCTTGTTCAACGAATAATCTCCTATTTTAATATCATTTGGGATGATGCTGAAGAACTTGAAAAACTGGCCCAAATGTCTAATCCCAGGGTCGTACTCGACACCTCTGGCCTTAAGTCTGAAGTAACTGCTCTTGCAAATAGGCTCCCAAAAATTATCCCTTATTTATCAGTAGAGGATATTACGGAGATTAATGCTGTGATCAGCGCCCGCTTAAGGGCTATAGGTAAATAATCTAGCGCACATAATCACGCGCTCTACATCGCTGAATGAGGACTTACAAAATATGCAAAAGATGTTCGATATTGTTGGATTGGGAAACGCCATTGTCGACATCTTGGCGCAAACAGATGATGATTTTCTGTTGCGTGAAAAATTGCATAAAGGATCAATGGCTTTGATCGATGAGCCGCGCGCACATTATCTCTATAAGTCGATGGGGCCAGTTAAACTCGTTTCCGGAGGCTCTGCTGCTAACACCATTGTTGGAGCAGCTTCACTGGGCGCAAAAACGGCTTTCGTTGGAAAAGTAAAAGAAGACGAGCTGGGCCAGATTTTTTCCCATGATCTTAAATCTATGGGGATTCACTTCTCAACAATTCCTGCCAATGCCGGATCTGCCACTGCGAGATGTTTTGTACTTGTAACGCCAGATGGCGAGCGGACCATGAACACTTATCTTGGCGCTTCTCAAACGCTGAGCCCGGATGATGTTGACGAGTCGCTCATTAGTCAATCAACAATCACCTATCTTGAGGGATACCTTTGGGATCCACCAGAAGCAAAAAAGGCCTTCCTCAAAGCAACTGAGGTTGCTCATCAGTCAGGTGGACAGGTAGCGCTTACCTTGTCCGATACTTTTTGTGTCGATCGCTATCGGGATGAGTTCTTGGAGCTTTTGAAGACCAACAAGATTGATATTCTTTTTGCAAATCAGCATGAGCTTAAGTCCCTGTTTCTCACATCCGATTTTGATATAGCTGTCACTATGTTGCAAGAATTACCTGTTTTGGCGGCAGTTACACGCTCAGAGCATGGCGTCATGGTTGTTGATCGAAATGCAATTTTGTCTGTTCCTGCTTATCCAGTCGACAGATTGGTTGATACCACAGGCGCAGGAGATCTGTTTGCAGCAGGATTCTTGACAGGATTTACCCGTGGCAGTGACCATGCAAATTCAGCACGGCTAGGAGCGATGGCAGCTGCTGAAGTCATTCAGCATATCGGGGCGCGTCCCGAATCTGATTTGAAAATAATGGCCAATGAAAATGGGCTTCTCACGTCAGAGCTTGCGTAAGGCAACATGTTCAATGCGGTGAAAAGCGCTCTTTGTTAAAACAAGGTCCGCACGAACTTTTGTTGGCAGAATATTCTCATGAAGATTAAGTAAATTAATCTTCTGCCAAATGGAACGTGCAGTTCTTTGGGCATCTTCATCGCTGAGGTCGGCATATTTTCGGAAAAATGAGCGCGGATCTTTAAACGCGGTTTCACGAAGGCGCATGAATCTGGAGATGTACCAGCTCTCCAGATCCGATTCATCGGCGTGCAGATAAATCGAAAAATCGAAAAAATCAGACACAAACGGAATGTCATTTCCGGGTCGATTAGGCAGAAGAACATTCAGACCTTCGACGATCAGAATGTCTGGCCGGTCGATCGTGACGACTTCATCAGGAACAACGTCATATACAAGATGAGAATAGACTGGTGCTTGAACATTTCTCTTTCCAGCTTTTACGTCATTTAGAAACCGCAACAAAGCTGTTCCATCATAACTTTCTGGAAAGCCCTTACGCTCCATAAGACCTTCATTCAGAAGAAATTTGTTGGAATGAAGAAAACCATCGGTTGTAATCAGATCAACCTTCGGTGTATTTGGCCAACGCGATAGAAGTGCTTTTAGAACGCGAGCTGTTGTTGATTTCCCAACCGCCACAGAACCAGCAAGCCCTATCACGTAGGGCATTTTACCATCCTGCGCTCCCAAGAAACGCTGTGTGGATTTAAATAGCCCCTGCGTCGCAGCAACATAAAGCGCTAAAAGCCTCGAAAGAGGAAGATAAATTGCGATAACTTCTTCAACCGAAATTGGATCGTTGACCGATTGAAGTTTATCAAGATCCTCAATGGTCAATGTGAGCGGTGTATCTGCTCTAAGGTCGGCCCATTCCGCACGGGAAAAAAGATGATAAGGCTGGAGCTCTTTTTGGATAGTCTCAGTGGAAGAACGCCGGGACATACCAAGCCTCATATCAATGGCGACAAATACTTTTTATTCTTAGCGAGACGCTTTCTCGCTAAGACCTGATTGGCCGGTACGACGGCCGAGCTCTGCTACGACATCGGAGAGCTTAACATTCGAGCCACGAAGTAAAACCAGCAAATGGTAGAATACGTCAGCTGCCTCGGTGACAACCTCATTTTTGTTTTTTTCAATTGCGGCAATGACAAGCTCAACACTTTCCTCGCCAAATTTTTTGGCTATCCGCGACATTCCAGAATCAAGGAGGGTTCGCGTGTAGGACTGATCGGCAGTTGCGCTAGCACGCTCGTCAATCAACTGAACGAGATCGTCCAAAGAAAAGCTCTTCATCTTAGGCTCCACCCAGTTTAATCGAGTCGCATAGCTAGGCCGGATTTGGCCATGTAGTTTTTCGCTTCGCGAATGGAATATTCGCCAAAGTGAAAAATGGACGCAGCGAGCACTGCAGTTGCATGCCCGTCACGGATGCCTTCAACAAGATGATCAAGGGTGCCAACGCCTCCTGATGCAATAAGTGGAACGCTTACAGCATCAGCGATTGATCTTGTGAGATCGATATCAAAACCAGCCCGAGTTCCATCGCGATCCATCGAAGTGAGCAGGATTTCACCTGCGCCGAGGCTAACCACTTCTTTTGCATAGGCTATAGCGTCAATGCCGGTCGCGCGACGTCCACCATGCGTGAAAATTTCCCAACGCTTTCCATCCACGCATTTGGCATCAATGGCGACAACGATGCATTGGCTGCCAAACTTTTCCGCGGCCTCTCGCACAAAATCACGGTTAGTGACCGCGGCCGTCATGATCGAAACTTTATCTGCACCGGCTAAAAGTAGGTTGCGGATATCATCAACAGTCCGTACACCGCCACCAACCGTTAGTGGCATAAAACACGCTTCTGCCGTGCGCTTTACAACATCAAAGATAATGCCGCGATCTTCGTGGCTAGCTGTAATATCGAGATAACACAGCTCGTCAGCTCCTGCCTGATCGTAGGCTATTGCCGTCTCAACCGGATCGCCGGCGTCTATCAAATCAACGAAATTGACGCCCTTGACGACACGACCGTCTTTGACATCAAGACAGGGAATGACCCGGCATTTAAGCAAAGGATTTTCCTCGACGAGATTTTATTAATTGAAGCGCTTCAAACGGATCAAGTCTTCCATCATATAATGCACGACCCGTGACTGCGCCGGCAAGTTTTGCGCAATCGGGCTGAAGTAATCTTTCTACATCAGCCAGCGAAGCAAGGCCTCCTGAGGCGATCACGGGGATAGAAATGGCATCGGCCAATTCAAGGGTTGCTTCAATATTGAGTCCCTTGAGAACCCCGTCCCTAGAAATGTCGGTATAGATAATAGCGGCTACGCCAGCGGCTTCAAAGCGCTTGCCGAGTTCTGCCGCAGTAATTTGAGCAACCTCTGCCCAGCCCTCGACGGCCACCAGTCCGTTCTTAGCGTCAATACCGACAGCGATTTTCCCCGGGTAGCGTCGAGCCGCTTCTTTGACAAGGTCCGGATTACGCACCGCTGCCGTTCCGATGATGACGCGCGAAATGCCTTTGGTTAGCCACGCATCAATCGTTCGCATGTCGCGAATGCCGCCACCAAGTTGAACGGGCATTTTTACATGCTTTAAAATGCGATCAACTGCCTGACCATTCATCGGTTGCCCTGCAAAGGCCCCATCGAGATCAACAACATGAAGATATTCAAAGCCTTGCTTTTCAAATGCAAGGGCTTGATCGGTTGGATCAGAGTTAAAGACAGTAGCCTGCGCCATGTCGCCATGAACAAGACGGACACATTCACCTTCTTTGAGATCAATTGCAGGAAACAAGATCACGGACGCCACCTAAGAAAATTTGCCAATAGTTCGAGCCCAAGATGTTGGCTCTTTTCTGGATGAAACTGCGTTCCCACAATATTATCTCGTGCAGCAACAGCAAGGATAGGCCCTCCGTAATTTGTCACCGCCGCCACGTGAGACTTATCTTTTGGCTCAAAGCGATAGGAATGAACAAAATACGCATGGAGGCCATTATCGCCGGTTTTGATACCTTTGAATAAGGGGTGTTCGAATTGGGGCTCTAATGTATTCCACCCCATATGCGGGATTTTGACGTCTGGTCCTGATGACTCAATGGCAACTACATCGCCTTCAATCCAATTCAGCCCTTGGGTCGTTTCATGTTCTAGCCCGCGTGTCGCAAGCAATTGCATGCCAACACAAATTCCTAAGAACGGCTTTCCGTCCTTCAAGACACGGCTGTTCAGAGCTTCGATCATTCCCGATATGTTTTCGAGGCCCCGCCGACAATCAGCAAAAGCGCCTACTCCAGGCAAAACGATACGCTCAGCTTTCCTGATTTTATCAGGATCTGCTGTGAGCTCGATCTGGATAGGAAGCCCTGCATCTCTGGCAGCCTTCTCAAGCGCTTTTTTTGCGGAGTGTAAATTTCCTGATCCGTAATCAACAATGGCCAATGTCATGTTTGTTCTCTCCAAACAGACAGCCAATTACTTGAGTCTTTCACGACGTGTTTTTCTCGAACCGATTCCGCTCTCTCGTTCAGTTCTGCAGCTTTATGAAACAAATGCCTTTCTGCTCTTTCGGGCGAATCAATAAAAAGTTCGATGATTTCACCGCGCGCATTTGATTCATTGATCAAAAGAAAGCTGGCCTCAAAACCAGCCATGAAGCAAAGGATTAGCAATAGCAGGCCTGCACTCCAAGTTGTTAGCATTCCGAGGAAAAATAATGCGCCAACGAGCACCTCGATTCCACACAAAAGCAAAGCCCATTTCCATAGGCCCTTTGCCAGAAACCATATTGGTCCAAACACAAAGGCGGGCAGGCAAAACCCGTCGCGCTTCATGCGCGGCATCGGGTAATCAGAGCCGAACCCATCTGATTGTCGTGTGAGAGTTAGAAAAAATGTCTCCATCTGCGTGTCTTATAAGGATCCCTTGGTGGATGGGATTGCCGATGCCTGACGAGGATCAATCGAAACAGCAGACCGTAGTGCCCGAGCCAAGCCCTTAAAGCATGATTCAGCTATGTGGTGATCATTGCTGCCGTAAAGAGTCTCGATGTGCAACGTGATCCCAGCATTCGATGCAAATGCCTGAAAAAACTCACGGACAAGCTGAGTATCGAATGATCCGATTTTGGCCCGATCAAATTTTGTATTGAAGACCAAAAAAGCACGACCTGAAATGTCCAGAGCAACGCGTGTTAGTGTCTCATCCATTGGGAGGTGGACATCCGCATAACGAGTTATGCCGCGCATATCTCCAATAGCCTGACGGAAAGCTTGCCCTAGAGCAATGCCGACATCTTCCACCGTGTGGTGATCGTCTATGTGCAGATCCCCTTTGGCTGAGATCGTAAGATCGATCAGCGAATGCCGAGCAATCTGGTCGAGCATATGATCAAAAAAACCAACGCCAGTGGAAACCTTGGCAATTCCTGTCCCATCGAGTTCGATTGAAACTGAAATTTCTGTTTCCTTGGTCTTGCGGTTAAGGGTCGCAGTACGCATTTCCATTCCCTCGAAAGCCGAAGAACGGCTTCTATCAAGACGCGGGAGTGTTTGCTACCCTTTCATCACATTAGGATAGTTAGGAGCCGATTATCGAGTGCTAAAATAAGCGTGGCTGTGACTTTAGTATTTCTAATTTGAGAACCATACTGATCGCCCCGGCTGATGCACTTTCAGACGTTTCAGCGTTGCCGCCCCTGAAATCCGTCGCTTTCAGCCAATTATTGGGCTGATTATGGAGTTGGGCGACCCT
>CAIUDK010000074.1 GCA_903897875.1 uncultured Hyphomicrobiales bacterium | reverse complement strand
CCGTGGCTTGATTGGCTTGGGCTCTGGCGCAATAGGCTCTGGTTCAACCGGCTCAGGATCGGGCTGAACTGGCTCCGGCGTTTGGACCACCTCAACCTTGATGGGCTCGGGCTCTGGCTCGATAGGTGCAGGTTCAACAAATTCGGCTTTAGCATCGACCAAGGTCGTCTTAGCCGCAGGCACCCAAACAGATGGATTCCACATCCGTGGCTTGATTGGCTTGGGTTCTGGCGCAATAGGCTCGGGTTCAACCGGCTCAGGATCGGGCTGAACAGGCTCTGGCACTGGGGCCGCCTCAACCTTGATGGGCTCGGGCTCTGGCTCGATAGGCGCAGGTTCAACAAATTCAGCTTTAGCATCGACCACGGTCGTCTTGGCCGCAGGCACCCAGACGGATGGTTTCCACACCCGTTGCCTGATTGGTTTGGGCTGTGGCGCAATTGGCTCTGGTTCAACCGGCTCAGGATCTGGCTGAACAAGCTCGGGCTCTACCGAGGGCTCTGGCGCGATAGCCACCGCCTCGACAAGCTCTTCCTCTTCCTCTTCCTCTTCCTCGTCCTCGATTTCCTCCGGCTCTAACTCGCGCTCACGCTCAGGTTCGGGCGCGCGTTCGGGAATTGGCGTAAAGGGGGCTTCAATCGCCTGACTTATCAGACCCAGATCCAAGATAAGCGGCCGCTCATCCGTTCGGATCAAAATGTAATTGGGCGAGATCTTGAGATCGTCTGAGTATTTTCGATTGATGACTAAGAGCGCCTCACGAAGAGGGTCCGCAATGGTCGATAACTTTTGTGCGGGCGTTTGGCCGTTGTCGGACTTCAACCAAACCTTGAGGCTTTGGCCAGCGTGAAACTCCGTCAGCGTATAGATGGTCCCGTAATATTCAAATGTACTCAGGAGTTTGGCGACATTGGGATGCGTGATCGAGCTGAGGATCGTTGTTTCTGATCGAAACAGCGCCTTACCAAGCAAAAAGTCATCCAAACAATCATCTTCCGGCAAGACTTGGTTGCCGTCTCGTGTGATCAGATGTTTTGGGAGATATTCGCGTAGGATATAGCGCGGAGATTTCGGCGATGTGTTGACCACATAATAAGTGTCGAACGCATCAGATCCAAGCATCTCTTGGATCTGGTATTGTTTTACGAAATCTCCAACGGATAGATGCAAGGCTACCAACTCGCCTTCACGCCAATTTGTCCCTGATACGGCCGCCTATTCTCAGACAGATAGGCATTCGTTGTCAAAAACGCGGACAATGTACTTGCGCGCACAGTCCTTCCTTCGAATCGAAACAAGGCCACAGCACGCACTACTTCGGTCTCACTTACTGGAAATTACCGGCTGGGCAAAGCTACTAAAGGCCATGGTCAAGGGCCATTTGGCCGCATTCATGATCGATTGGGCTCTGATATGCCCTGCCCTTGGCTCACTTCATTTCTAGCAGGCATTCGATCTCAACAGGGGCATCGGCAGCCCCACTCACCTTGCGGCGGGATAGATTGACGAGCTGCCAGCCAGCACGGGAACAGGTAATATCAACATCGTCTGAATTGACCGCTTTGCCAAAGCCGGGAATACGAAAGCGGCCTTCTGGGTCAGTGCTGGCGAAAATTGGGCTTGGAGCGCCCTTGCGTTGCGCGCTGACATGGACGCCCTCAATGGCTTTGAGCGTTTTTAGATCCTTGGCCTCGCCAAAATAGAACGCGCCCAAATCGCGGTCCTCATCGGCACCATCCATAGATGAGCCGCCGGCAATGGCCCCCGCACTGGTCACCAGCAACACGACACAAAGAGCAGAGCTCGCAAATCTCGTCATATATGCCTCAACGCAGAAAAAAGCCGCTCAAGCTATAACCAAACAGCGCCATCATCACCAAGGGCACGAACCATCCAAACCAAGTAGGCGGATCATTGTCTCGAAACATGGGGCGGCAGAAAAGGGTCACCACAAACGCGCCGACTGCGGCGGTGATGATCCAACCAAACCAATACATGGCTGGCCCGGTCTTTGGCGTGTCAGTCCCAATCACCCATTCTTTGAGGCGCGGATGGTAGGTAATGGCGGCCAGATTCCATTCCACCGCGATGAAATAAATCAAGGCGAAAGCGCCTGAAAAGAGACTGAGAAGCCTGCCCTCGATCATTGTCCAAACAGCCCACGAATGTTGTTGAGAACATGCCCGACCAAAAAGCCTGACCAGATGATGAGGCACAGCATGAAGGTGGTGAGTTTGCGCGCCGTTGAATATTGCTTATCCAAGGGCTGACGCCAGATGTGCCAATAGAAGGGCAGCATGCCAAGCCCGATGGTCACAATCTGCTCTTTGACTTCAAACGAGCCGCTGAACGCCCATAGGCGCGCTGTCTCAAGCCAAGTGCGCACGGCCACGCGATAGGCTGGATAGATGACGCCACCCAAAACAAAGGTGATGAGATAGAGAACGATCACTGCGCGCGTATAGACTGCAGCGGTGACACTGGTCAGTTTGGCTGGAAAGGAAGATCCTTTGCGCGAACTGAAGAAGACTGAAATTGTCTGGTGTGTAATGCCACCAAGAAGAGCGACGGCAAACAGTCCGTGAAGGATCAAAAGTGCCGTTATCACTACGCCTGCCCCTCACTGATTTGTTTTGTTAAGTATAGACCAGATGAAGTCTGATCTGTCGAGTCACTGTGGCGCGCTATCAACCGCAACAAAAGGGCCATCTGCAAAAACCACGCCGCCATCAACGAGCGTGAGCAACGACCGAGTAGCGGCCAATTCTTGCAATGGCACACTCAGATAATCGCGATCCAGCACCGCCAGATCAGCATCATATCCAACCGCCAACATGCCGCGATGATTGTCGTCATGGCTGAACCACGCGCTGCCTTGCGTATAGATGCGCAGCGCGTCCTCGCGGCTTAAAAGCTCATCCGAATTGCGTGTCGATAGACCACCAATGGTCACGCCATCGATCAGCCAGCGCAGAGCAATGAAGGGATTGTAACTCATCACACGGTCAGCATCCGTGCCACCGCCCACATGAACACCAAGGCGCAAGGCGGTTGCCAATTGGGGCGTCGTTGCCAGCGCAGCCCCCTTGGCGCGCAACCATGAAGGGGCTGCAAAATAGCCAGCATCTTGCACAAGCCAGCCGACACCGAGCGCCTTCATACGCTCCAACGTCGGGCGCGTCATATCGTGCACATGCGCGATGGACCAACGCAGAGGGGCGAGCGGATAATCGGCGTTGATGCGTTCAAAAACGTCCAACAAAACAGGCGCAGAGGCGTCGTTGTTCCAGTGAATTGTTAGTCGTTGCCCCGTTTGCGCCGCCCATCTGGCAACGGACTCAAATTCGGCGATTTGCATCGCGGTGGGCGAATCGTTGTTGTAAAAACCCCATGTTACACATTCACCAATGCCGTTAAATGTGAGCATTGGATTTGTTGCGCGTTGGCCAAAATCACGCGCCATGCGTTCCA
Organism: uncultured Hyphomicrobiales bacterium; assembly: GCA_903897875.1. Taxonomy (GTDB): domain Bacteria; phylum Pseudomonadota; class Alphaproteobacteria; order Rhizobiales; family Beijerinckiaceae; genus Terripilifer. Next base: position 7,113 of record CAIUDK010000074.1, on the reverse strand, counting down.
GATCTTCACGCTCAAAACCAGCGCGAGGTGCAAAGGCGCTGAAGGCCATTTTGAGTGAAAGCGCGCCATGCTCTGCCATCTGAAACAAAGCATCATAGTCTTGCACAGCGAGATTATGGCCACCCGGATCGCTCACGCCGGTGATGCCAAATTGATTGAGCCGCGTGAAGAAGCGCTTGGTGCCTTCGATATGTTTGGCGATGTCTTGCTTTGGCAGACGATCATACAGCGCCACCACCGCGGCTCCTGATCCTAGAATCCAACCTGTCTTTTGCCCGCCTGAATCCACTTCAAAATGGCTGCCGCTTGGCAGATCGGCATCGCTCAAAATACCCAGCTGCACCAAGCCTTCAACTGAGATGAAAACCGAATGATAGGCCAGCTGGATATAGACAGCCCGGCCCGGCGCGGCGCTTTGTATCTCAGCCAGCGATGGTCGCCGTTGCTGCGCAAATTGTTGAATATTCCAACCACCCGTCACAACGAGCCATTGATCCTGCGTTTGCGATGCGGCGTCGTGCAGTCGCGCCAGCGCAATTTTGAGATCTGGCACATCTACAAAACTGATATTCGTGGAAAAATTAAGCCCGGCGCGTATGGCGTGGATATGACTATCAATCAGGCCGGGAATGAGCGTAAGACCGCCAAGGTCGATGATTTGCGTGTTGGGTGCGGCTTGAGCCAACACCTCAGCATTCGTCCCGATGCTTTTGATTTTATTGCCAGATAGGGCAATGGCCTGCGCATAAGGATGCGCAGGATCTAGCGTGATGAGACTGCCGTTGATGAACACACGATCAAGTGCAGCAACCGGACTTGTGAGCAACACCGCGGCACAGCACAGAAACGCACTCACGCTGACTGACTGTGCCCACAATTTCATGAAGCTAAAAGCTCACTCTTCATGCTTGGCATGTTGCGCATGCCGCCAATGAATGATGGATGCAACGGCCAACACACCGAGCGCGCCAATGGTGGCCGCAATCGTGCCAGCCATAGGAGCGCGCGCAAGTGTCACTGTGCTCAGGACTGGATCGGAAATCATCAGCTCACCCGACACCCAGCCCAGAAGTGCGGCACCAGCCCACACAAGCCAGCGATATTTGTCGAGTAAAGTGATGAAGACTTTAGCGGCCAGAATGATAATCGGGATCGACACCAGCAGACCAAAAATGATGAGCGGCAGTGAGCCACGCGCAGCAGCAGCCACGGCAATCACATTATCAAGCGACATGATCGCATCAGCAACAATGATGATCCGCATCGCGTGCCATACATTGTGAGATTCTTTGATGTCGGCTTCGTCTGTGTCTTCGACAACGAGTTTAACCGCAATCCAGAGCAGCAGCGCGCCGCTCACCAGCTTCAGCCATGGCAATTCCAGCAGACTGACGACCACGACTGTGAACACAATGCGCAGCGCAATCGCGCCGCCAGCGCCCAGCAACATGCCCATGCGCTTCTGGTCTTCAGGCAAGGAACGGCAGGCCAGTGCAATAACCACGGCATTATCGCCGGACAAAAGGATATTGATCCAAATGATTTGCAAAATGGGGAGAAGATAGTCGCCTGAAAGCTCCGCCATAACACCCAACTGGATCGAGAAATGATGCCCGGACCTTACCCACCGATGCTTGAGGGTCAAGCCTTATTCAGTATCGAAGGCAGACTAACCGCGGGCTGACACCTAGGATGGGAAAAGGCCCGCGGTCGTGGTTTGAGAAGATTTAAGCCGACAATCCGGCCTTTACCCGCGCAGGCGTGAAGGGCATTTCACGGAAGCGCACATTGGTGGCGTTAAACACCGCATTGGCAAGCGCCGCGCCCGTTGGGCCTTGGGTCGCCTCACCGGCACCCAAAAAGGGCGCTGTGGGACGATCGATCAGCTCAATGGTGATGGGTGGAACCTCGGTGAAGGTGAGGATGGGATAAGAGGTCCAATCTTCGCTTTTTACGCCACGCACATCGAACCGAACCGCTTCTTTCAATGTCCATGACAGAGATTGAATGATGCCGCCCTCGAGTTGGTTCTTGGTGCCATCCGGAGACACTAGCTCGCCAGCATCAGCCGCACAGCACACTCGCAACACGCGCACTTTGCCTGACGCCTTATCGACAGCCACTTCCATCGCCACCGCTGCGTAGGTGGAAATATTCTTGTAGCGCGCAAAGGCAATGCCGCGCCCCTTGCCCGGCTCCGCCGTCCATTTGTCCCAACCAAACATCTCTGCGGCTTTGGTCAAAACTGCGCGGGCGCGCTCATCCTTCAAATAGCGCAAGCGATATTCAACAGGATCGGCCTTCGCACGCGCCGCCAATTCATCAATAAAGCCCTCGATTGAGAACACATTGGCATAGGCACCCAGTCCGCGTGTGGATGATGCACGCGCGGCGAATGTCTCAATAAAATGCGTGGTGACTTTTTGTCCGGGAAAATCATACAGCGCGATGCCATTGCGATCAGCCGCATAATTTGGCCCGCCATTGTTGATGGGCGTTGGCAGCTCAAACGGCTTTTCCAACATCCATGCGGGCAGCAAATTGCCTGCCTTTTTGCCCGGACGTGTGCCGTGCGATGTGGACCAAAGATCCAGAGTCCAATCAAGAATATCGCCCTTGTTATCCAACGTCGCTTTGGTTTTGATGACCATAGCAGAGCCATAGGGCTCCCATTTGTGCTCATCATTGCGCGACCATTGCAGACGGACCGGGCGGCCCGGAATGGCGCGCGCTAAGAGAGCCACTTCGGCCGCCACATCATCGGCGCCATTATGGCCATAACAGCCGGCACCTTGCACATGCTGGCAGCGCACTTTAGCAACATCCATATCGAGCATTTGCGCAATGGCAGCGCCCGTTTCAAACACGGATTGGCTATGCGTTTGAATGGTCATCACACCATCAGCGCCCAGCGTGCCAAGTGCTGTCGAGGGGCCAATGGTGGCGTGCATATGATAGGGTCTGCGCCAAGTGGCTTCGACCGTGTTGGCTGGCACTGCGCCCGATTTATCGGGTGAATCCTTGATGAAAAGATCCTTGGTCTTTTGCGCAAGTAGCCAGTCGTGCACAGTTTCAGAGCTTGGACCAGTGGCTGGCAGCTCCCATTGCGACGATTGGCGCAAGGCTTCGGCGGCTGCAATCGCTTGTTCTTCACGCTCTGCAATGACGCCCACAAACGAGCCATCTCGCACAATCTTCACAACGCCGCGCATCTTCTCAATCTTGGCGCTATCGAGCCCAAGCAGCTTGGCGTTATAGGCTGGTGGATGGACCATGCGCGCATGCAACATGCCCTCTGGCCGCAGGTCTTGAATGAAGATTTGCCCGCCCGTCGCTTTGGCAGGAATATCGAGCCGGGGCATGTTTTGCCCAATGTAGCGACGCTCAGCTGTTGGCTTGATTTTGGCGAGCCCGCTGGCCGGCACTTCCAATTCCTTGCCAGTCACCAATTCCCAATAGGTCGCCTTCTTGCCATCAGGCGCAGAGATTGTGCCGTCCTTAATGGTGAGTTTCTCTGGTTCAACGCCAAGTTTTTTAGCCGCAAGATCAAGTAAAATTGCACGCGCTTCAGCCGAGGCTTGGCGCACGGCCACACCGCCATAGGAGAGCGATTGCGAGCCAGCCGTCACGCCTTCATCGGGCACCAGAAACGTGTCGCCTGACGTGATGACAATGCGTGCGGGCTCAATATCAAGCTCATCTGCGCAAAGCTGCGTGAACGCGGTCAAAATGCCCTGCCCCAATTCCACTTTGCCCACCAGCAAGCGAACCTTGCCGCCCGCTTCAATGCGGAGCCAGGATGAGAGTTTAGGGCTGGTCTTCAGATCACCCGGCAAAACCGGTGCGGCCTGTTGGGCACCTACGAGAGACATATCGAAGAGCGAGAAACTGACGGCGAGCGAGCCTGTCGTTTTTAAGAAATGGCGGCGATTTGTGACGATATTCATGGCTGATGCCCCGTCTGTAAATTCAAGCAAAGTGACTAAGACTAGTCACGTGAGGCGCGCAGCACGGCGCGAACAATGCGGTTATGCGCACCACAGCGGCACAAATGGCCATCGAGGGCGGCGCGAACTTCGCCTTCTGTTGGCTTTGGCGTGGTGTCGAGCAGCGCCTTGGCGCGCATGATGACGCCGTTCAAGCAATAGCCACATTGCGCCGCTTGCTCGTCGATAAAGGCTTGCTGCAATTTGCTGGGCTTGTCAGTTGTACCCAAGCCTTCCAGCGTCGTGATCTCTTGGCCTGCAACGGAATCTGCAGATGTAACGCAGGAGCGCACCGGCTGGCCGTCAACCAAAACAGTGCAAGCACCGCATTGTGACAGGCCGCACCCAAATTTAGGGCCGTTCAATTTCAAATCATTGCGGAGAACGAAAAGCAGTGGGGCATCATCGGCAACCGCAACATTATGCGACTGGCCATTGACCTTAAGAATGGGCATTTTAACCTCGGTTTCCTCCCAAAAGTCACGCTAACTCTCGGCCTATCTGGGCCGGATCAGTCTTCGCTTTTGGACGCCCCAGAATGGAAAGCCCTGCCCCTCTTGTCAATGGCCGACCAATCCCCCCACTAGCGGCGAACGATCTGTTGATATAGCTTGGGATCAAGCCTTGCCGATCTCGAGTCCGTTGAGCCGCAAAGCAATGATTTCAAAGACTTAATCTGTCAAAAGACAGTGCAAACACCGGGAGAGACGCTTGATTATTGATGATGAATCCTCAGTAACCCCTGCCGTGCTTGCTGCCATGAGCGGCGGCAAGGATCCGCGCTTGCTGCAAATTGCCGAAGCTTTCACGCGCCATATGCACGCCTTTGCGCGCGAGGTTCGCCTCACCGAGGAAGAGTTTGAAATTGGCCTCGATATGCTCAACCGCATCGGCCAGACCACGAATGAAGCTCACAATGAAGCCGTGCTGTTTTCAGACACATTCGGCTTCTCAACACTCGTCTGTTTGATGAACAATGGCGCGGGTGGTGCCACTGAGACGGCAGCGGCTTTGCTTGGACCGTTCTGGCGCATGCATTCGCCAGTGACCGAAAATGGCGGTTCCATCGTCCGCTCCCAAACACCCGGCCCCGCCCTCTTTGCCAATCTGCAAATCCGCGACCAGCAGGGCAAGCCCATCCCTGGCGTTGAGGTGGACGTTTGGCATTCCTCTCCGGTTGGTCTCTACGAAAACCAAGACGACAGGCAAGCCAATATGAACTTGCGCGGCAAGTTTACAACGGATGCTGAGGGACGCTTCTCATTCCGCTCTGTTAAACCTGCGGGCTATCCCATTCCAACGCATGGCCCGGTTGGTGACATTTTGCGCGAACAGGATCGCCATCCCTATCGCCCCGCACACCTTCATTTCCTCTGCTACAAGCCGGGTTTCAAAACTTTGGTGACGCAGGTGTTTGTCGATGACGATCAATATCTGGAGACAGATGTTGTGTTTGGTGTCACACGCGCCTTGGTGGGTGATTACCAAAAACACGACGGCCCAGCGCCAACACCCGATGTGCAAGCGCCATGGTACACGTTGGATTATAAGTTTGTGATGGAAGCAGGCGAAGCCAAACTGCCGCATCCGCCGATTAAATAAAGCCAAATCAATTTGAAGAAGCCCGCGTCTGTCAGGAGACGCGGGCTTTTTAATAGCTTTGCGCGGTTAACCCGCCCAATCCATACCGCGCCCATTCAATGAGTGATTTTGATGACCCAGACGCAGACCGAGACAACACAAGTTCTCATCATCGGCGGTGGCCCATGTGGCCTTATGCTCGCCAACGAACTTGGGCGTCGTGGGGTTGAAGCCATCCTCATCGATCAAAAAGCAACGACGGCGTTTAATCCGCAAGCCAATGCCACACAAGCGCGCACGATGGAGCATTATCGTCGTCTTGGCATTGCCGACGAAATCCGCGCTATGGGGTTGCCCGATGATTACCCCACCGACATTGTCTATTTCACCCGCTTTGCGAAATACGAATTGGGCCGCGTGCAATTACCGCCCGCGAGCAAAGCGCTGGAGCTTGCCAAGACAGCACGTGGCACATGGAGCGTGGCAGAGATGCCGCATCGTGTCTCACAAAAATATGTTGAAGCTGTGCTCTACAAACACGCAAGCGCCTTGCCCGGCATTAGCGTGCGGTTTGGCTGGCAGCTGACGGCGTTTGAAGAATCCGCCGATGGCATTGAGGCCACAATCACCGATGTTGCCACTGGCGATGTCAAACGCATCAAGGCGCAATTCATGTTTGCGGCCGATGGACCACGCAGCTTTGTGCGCCGTCAATTGGGCTTTCATTATGAAGGCGAAGGTAGCGCTGATCGCGATTTTATGGGCGGCAAAATGCTTGCGCTCTATTTGCGCATACCGAACTTCTATGAGGTCTGTGGCCAGCCAAAGGCATGGATGTATGTGACGTTTAATAGCGAGCGCCGCTGTTTTATGGCCGCTGTGAATGGCCGCGATGAATTTGCTTTTCATACGCAATTGCATGGCGATGAAGATGGGGCATCTCTGTCTGATGTAGACTGTGTCAAAATCTTCTGCCAAGCGATGGGCGCTGATATTGCCGCCGAAATCATTTCGCGCGAGTCATGGTTGGCTGGTCGCGCTTTGGTGGCCAATGCGTTTTCGACACGTCGCATCTTCTTAGGCGGCGATGCCGTCCATCTATTCACACCAACTGGTGGTATGGGCTACAACACGGCCATTGAAGATGCCGTCAATATCGCTTGGAAATTGGCAGCTGTGGTGAAAGGCCAATCACCCATTGAGATGTTGCAATCCTATGAGCGCGAGCGCCACCCAATTGCCGTGCGCAACACGGGCTTTGCGCGTCGCTTTGCAGATTCCTTGGGTCTCTATCGCCCCTCGCGGGCCGTTGAAGCCGAAGGCCTAGCTGGCGAAGCGTCGCGGCGGCGCGCTGGTGACTACCTCGCCAACCATGGCCGTGCCGAATTCAACATACCGGGCTTTACACTTGGCGCGCGCTATGACGCATCCCCAATCATTGTCAGCGATGGCACTCCGGCTCTGCCCGATGCGCCCAATGTTTACGTACCCACGGGCAAGCCGGGTGGCCGCGCTCCCCATGTCTGGCTTAACAATGAAGTCTCAT
>CAIUDK010000073.1 GCA_903897875.1 uncultured Hyphomicrobiales bacterium | reverse complement strand
TGCTTTGTTACTTCGGCTATGGCGTCCGCGCGCCACCTCGTAGTCGGTTTCTTTACCCTCATGCCCCACACTGCAAAGAGTAAGTTTGCGTATGTGTTGCGTGTGAGGCGTTTATGTCGGGGTTTCAGTCGGGCGCGCAAAATTTAGCGCCAAGCCTATTGCATTCCAACGTGCCGGAACTCCGGCCCGGCCTGAAAGCCCAATTGGATCTCTTGCTATCCAGCGGTGGCGGCGACGATATTTGGCCAGACCCAGCCACAGGACGCACACGTCTTGGCGCCCTTCCCTCACCAGCCCAACACGAAATTTGGTTCTCCTCTACAAGCTTCAGCAATATCAGCCCGCATGGCTACAAGGCCGCTGGCGCAGCGCTCGAGTCCATTGTACCCGGCGGCGAACAGCCAGCCATTGCCCTGGGCGGTTGGTTCGATGAAATGCGTGAACGCATTGTCGAACTCTATGGCGTTGCAGGCAGCGAAGCGGTCCTTCTGTCATCGCCCCGCGATGGCGAAGAGCTTGCTTTGGCAGCTGCGTCTTGCGTGTTGAAACGCGAGATTGCGCCGGTAAGCACCATGGGTTGCTTCATCGGCCATGAGCTCGTTGCCGATTATGTGAACCCCTACAATGGCCATGGTGAGGCTCGCGAGCTCGCCGATGTTTTAGAAGATTGCGTGCGCCGCGTGGATGGATTCCTCACCACCGGGCGTGCCATTTTGATGCATATCGATCATGCATCGGCCTCAACTAATTTGCCATTGGCTATTGCCATGCTGGCGCCCCTGCGCACGATGATCCTTGTCGATGCTTCCGATTTGCGTTGTTCACGCGCCATGATCCGCCGTCACCTTGCGCAAGGTTTTATGGTGATGATTAGCGGCTCGCAATTTGCCGCGGGCCCACATTATTGCGGTGCTTTGTTGTTGCCCCCTGACATCGTTGATCGGCTCGCCAAAGAAGCCGCTATTGAGCCCAAGAACGAATGCGCGAGCTTTGACTTTTCGCGCACTTTGCGTGGCTGGGTGAGCGAATATTCCTCAGTGGCCAATCTGGGCTTGGGCTTGCGTTGGAGTGCAGCGCTGGCGGAACTCGAACGCTACTTTGCAACACCGTTCACGCTGCGTCGTCAGATTGTCGAACATTTCGACCGCAAGCTCGCCTCGCGCGTGGCGCTCTGTGATTTTGTCACACTCAGCGGATCAGTCGATGAACCGCGCAATATCTGGGACAAGAGTCAGGCTCATCTAATGCTGCCTGCAGAGGCCACGCTGAAAGACGCCCGCGACATCGTCAAGCGTTTGCGTGAGTGCACCACAGCGGCCGAGGGCGACGCTGTGTGTCACCTAGGCCAACCCGTTGAGCTTGGCGCACGCGTGGCGCTCAGCGCGTCCATCAATACGTCCCACATTGCCGACATCGCCAGCCGTATGAACCGCGGATTGACGTTTGAGCGAGCGTTTGCGCCCATTTCACGCGACATCGATACTTTGTTGCGCAAATGGGAACGGATTGTTGAACCAGCCCCGCAATCGGACAGCTAATCCTCCCTTGCGTCACGGCGCAAATCCCGCGTAACATTAGCAATACTCCCCCTGCTGCGTGCGAGGATTGCAATGATTGATCTGCATTATTGGCCAACACCCAACGGACATAAAATCACAATCTTTTTAGAAGAAACCGGTGCTGCCTATAAAGTTTTTCCGGTCAACATTGGCAAGGGCGATCAGTTCAAGCCAGACTTTTTGAAGATTGCACCCAACAATCGCATGCCAGCAATTGTCGATCATCGCCCAGCCGATGGCGGAGCACCGCTCTCCTTGTTTGAGTCTGGCGCTATTCTCGTTTATCTGGCCGAAAAGACCGGCCAGTTTTTGCCCACAGATTTGCGTGGCCGCAACAATGTTCTGCAATGGTTGTTTTGGCAGATGGGTGGCCTTGGTCCGATGGCCGGACAGAACCATCATTTTAGCCTCTATGCGCAAGAGAAAATTCCCTACGCCATCGACCGCTATGTGAAAGAAACCAATCGTCTCTATGGCGTTCTTGATCGCCAATTGGCGCATCATGATTATGTCGCTGGCGATTATTCCATCGCCGACATGGCCTGCTATCCGTGGATCGTGCCCTACAAGAACCAAGGCCAAAGACTGGAAGATTTCCCTAACGTCAAACGCTGGTTTGAAGCGATCCAAAAGCGCCCTGCCGTTGTGCGCGCTTACGCATTGGGCGAACAGATCCGCAATGAAAACACGCCGATGACTGATGCAGAAAAGAAAATTCTGTTTGGTCAAACATCGGACACAACGCCCAAAGCTTAAACGTCGGCGTCCATTGCGGCGCGTGCAAAATCCAATTCGTTTTCTACCAAGTGGATTTGGCGCGCGCCCGCATCATATCAGCCAAACGCGCGATTGACGCTG
>CAIUDK010000072.1 GCA_903897875.1 uncultured Hyphomicrobiales bacterium | reverse complement strand
TGATTGCATTTCTTGAGCGTCCATCAACACCGCTGTATTGATGGACGCTGTTCGAACCGTTGGTCTTAGCTGCGTCTAAACTCGATGCCGCACTTCTTTTGAACGCTGGTGGTTTCAACTGAGTCCATTTCGCCTTTTAAGCGGGCGACTTCGGCAGCCGTTGCGCCATCACCCTTGATGAAGAAAAGTGTCGGCCAAAAAAGAATGAGGCCGACGCCCATTTTAACAGAATCGTTCGATGCTTTGTTGTTTTGTTCGCCATTCGCCTGCACGGCCCGCGAGGATATGCGAGCCGCCTCGTCGCGCAATTGAGCGCAAGAGAAACTGGCGTATTGATTTGGTGAGACATAGGATGCGCTAATGTCTTCCGATTTGGTCGCGCAACCGGCAAGAAGAATTACGGCCATTGTTGCTGTTAGAAATTTTTTCATGATTACCCCCAAGGTTGATCTCAGGGTTTTAAGTGTTGCGCATGTCAATTGCTGTCATGTGCATAAATATATCATGTGCAATTACAATTTAATCGCGTGCTATGTAATGCCCTTACCTTAGGGCATGGCAAAGAAGTCGGTACGTTGATGGCCTCTAATCATATCCTTGAGTGCGTCCGGCGAGATCACTTCTACTTTGTCACCCCACGCATAAAGATACCAAGCCATGTCGATTAAGCCGGCTGACTTGAATTTGACGATGAGTGATCCGTCACTCTGAATTTCTTCCGTTTGATTAGGATGAAATTGATATTGGAGCGCACGTTGCGCGACTTGCGGCTGGAATCTCCAAATAACATCAGCGACATCTTCGTTGCGTCTAAAGATACCAAAGGCACTGTTTGCAAAAGATTGCAGACTGAAAGCTGCTGGGCGCTCGAAATAGCCGTCAACAATATTGACGTCCGATATGTGGTCGATGCGGTAGGTCTTAATTGTGGGGCCACGTTCGTCATTTGGATCATTTGCGACAAGATAGCGCCTTGCCCCCGTCAAAAAGCCATATGGGGCAATGTGCTTGTGTTGATCTTCCTGCGTATCAGGGTTGGTGAATTGAATATCAATGTAATGGCAGGACTTAATCGCCTCTACCAATTTTGTATGGACGTGTTCGTTGATGCGCGGGCGCGGACCAGGGCGCGCGATAAAGCCTTGCGCTTCCAAAAGCGCATCATAATCTGGCTCTAGGCGCGCTTTAGAACGCGGGATCAAAGCCAGAACTTTGTCTTTGAGCTGTCGTAGATATTGCGCTTCAGGCCCTAGTCCCCCGTGTTCCAGATATCGAATTCCAATATCTATTGAGGCAAGCTCTTCGGCTGAAAGTGCGATGAGATCGAGCAGATGATTGTTTGTTAATCGCCAACGCCGACGGCCGTCGTTGCCATCAAAGGAGGTGACGTCAGGGAACTGAATTTCAAGCGCACGCATCATGCGCTGAGCTGTTCGATGAGATACAGAAAATTTATCTGACGTATCGTCAAGGGTGACGCCAAGATGTCTTGAAGAGACAAGTGTCGCTAGTTGTAACAACTGATCTGCTTTGGAATAGGACATAACGTTCCCCCTAAAGCCGTCAGTAGAGGAAGGACATGACAGAGTCTGTCATAATAAATATTTATGTCGAATAAATTAGCCCATCGCAAATCAAAGCTTAGTTCTTGTAATAGGTTACAATAGGGCCTTACCTAGCGTCATGCAGCGCTGAATAATTGAGCTATTACGAAGGTTTCAATCTATTAGTCATGTCTAAATTTTAGCACTACTTACTAATTTGATCTGATGCCAGTATTTGTCACCCATGGCATGCCAGTTTTTGACGTAGCGTTCGTTTAAGGGTGTTTGATCCCGAAACAAGATTCGGGCGTGCAGTCGCCAATATAGAGAAAGTCTATTCTTGGAATGCATGCTTGTTGTGACTCGGGTCTGTGAAGTTAGTTCTGACTTGGAGTTCAAAATGTTTAATAAGAAACTGTTCGCTTTAGCATTGATTGCTACGGCTCCAGCAACCGCATTTGCGGCTGATCTTCCATCACGTTCATCGGCAGCACGCGCACCCGTTGCTGCAGTCGCGCCAGAGACAATGGGCTTTTATGTTGAAGGTCAGCTCGGCGATACAATGATGATGGATGTGAATACGAAGACCTATAGCGGGTCTTACGGTGGCCTTACTTGGTCGAATGTGAAAGCAACGATCTCTCATGATAATGCCATTAATTATGGCGTTGAGGCTGGTCTTGCGAATGTTTTTGGCTCGGCATTTCGTGTTGGCGTCTCTTACAATACGTTCTCTGCCAAAGCCAATACTCTAAAGGGCAGCGGGATCGTGACTTACGGAAGCGACACTTTAGACTTGTCGAGCGTGTCTTTGTCGCATGCTGATTTAGCATCGTTGGGTGTGAGTTTCGATAACAAAGTTAAGATGTATATGACGAACGGTTATTATGACTTCAATGCTGGCTCAGCCTTCCGTCCGTTCGTTGGTCTTGGTATCGGCCTAGCTGACATCGAGCATGCAAAGAGCAAGGAATTGGCGTTGAGTGCATCGCTCGGTGCTCAATATCACTTTACCCAAAACATTTATGTTGGTGGCAAGCTACAGGGCAATTGGGTTCATGGTCCTAAGGACGAATTCGGCGTAGGTTATGAAAACATCAAGGCTGCAACAGCCATGTTGAGCCTCGGCGCAAACTTCTAATAGCGGTTGCGCGACAAGATCAGTGTGAGCCCCTGATGGGGGCTCACATTTTTTATTTTGCAAACAACTTTGCTAGCTTCTCAGTCTCGCGCACCAGCACGCCGGCATCGACGCCGACGGCTGTGAACAAGGTGCCAAGTTCGATGCAACGTTTGGCGTAGACTGGATTTCCAGTTAAAATGCCTGCAGGTTTTCCGCATGCTTTGATGCGTTTGATGGCATCGTCCACTTTGGCAACAACGTTTGGATGTTCGACCTGGCCGATGTAGCCAAGGCTGGCTGCCAAATCGCCGGGGCCGACGAAGATTCCATCTACGCCATCAACCGCAGCAATCGCTTCGATGTTGTCGAGTGCTTCTTGTGTTTCCACCTGCACCAGTAGGCACAATTCATCTTGCGCATGTTGTGCATAGCCAGCTACACGGCCAAAGCGTGTGGCGCGTGTGAGGGCTGACACACCGCGCACGCCCTGTGGCGCATAACGAATTGCGGCCACAGCGCTCTTGGCTTCCTCTGCGTTTTGCACATAGGGAATGAGCAAAGTTTGCGCGCCCAGATCAAGATAGCGTTTGATGAGAACAGTGTCGTTGCTGGCGGGGCGCACAACAGCGCTGACATTGTAGGGCGCAACGGCTTGCAGCTGCGCTAACACAGTGAGCGGATCGCCGGGCGAATGTTCTGTATCAAACAACAACCAATCATAGCCTGAACCTGCGACAGCTTCCGCTGCATAGGCGCCGGGCAATGAGCACCAGAGGCCGATTTGTTGGCGGCTTTCTTTGAGTGCTTGTTTGAAGTGGTTTTTTGGCAGATCCATTTTCACACTTTCGGTTTATGTAAACGATACACCAATGGCGCCAAGCGGGCCGTAATCAGCATGGATCACGTCGCCCGCAGCAATATCAACAGGGCGCGTGAAGGAGCCCGCCAAAACGATCTGTCCCTTTTCTAGCTTGGCTCCAACTGCGTGCAATTTGTTGACGAGCCATGCGATGCCCGCAGCCGGGTGCCCCATGATGGCGGCTGATACGCCCGACTCTTCGATGATGCCATTCTTGGAGAGTGTTGCACCCACCCAACGAATATCCACATCCATCGGACGCACGGGGCGGCCACCTGTGACAATGGCTGCAAAGGCTGCGTTGTCGGCAATCGTGTCGCAAATGGCGCGCGGCACTTCGGTGCGATAGTCGATGATCTCAAGTGCCGGCACAACAAACTCTGTCGCGCGCATCACGTCGTAGATACGCGTGTTGGGGCCTGACAAATCCTCGCCCATAATGAAGGCCAGCTCGACTTCGAGGCGTGGCTTCAAGAATGTGCTGGCTTTGATTTGCGCGCCATCATTGTAAAACGCATCATCTAAAATGCGGCCATAGTCTGGCTCAGTCATTTTCGATGCCATCTGCATCGCGCGTGACGTGAGGCCAATCTTGTGGCCCACCATGCGTGCGCCAGCCTTGATGCGTGCTTCGGCCCAAATATCTTGAATGCGATAGGCATCTTCAATTTCGATATTGGGAAATGTTTTGGTGAGCTGTGGAATGACTTTGCGTTCGCGCTCGGCGCGCAAAATGTCTTCAGCACCTTGGCGGCGTTCGGCTTCGGTCAGCATATGATCTCTCCCTAAAATGTTTTGCTATTTGATAGGCGGCTTTGGAAGCACAGTCGCACCTTGTTCCATGACATAGGTGTAATCGAGCGAATACCATGGCGTGGCGACATCGGCTGTTGGGTGGGGCTCATCATGGCGTGTGTAATCGCCCAGCAAAGCTTTCGTCACGCCAAATTGCACATCTGTGTTGATGTGCGGATCGGCAGGATCGTAGACCTGCGAGATCAAAACCTTGAAGCCTTGCTTCACGATCAAAGCGTGAAGATGGGCAGGGCGATAGGGATGGCGATGTTGCGCATCAAGTAGGCGGCCCACGACGCCATTGGTGGGGATGGGATAGCCAACCATCTTGACTGTGCTGAACCAGAAGCGGCCCTCTGCATCGGTTTCAAATTTGCCACGCAGATTCATCTCGGCCTGTTCAGGATCTTGCTGCTCATAGAGACCAACAGGCGAGGCGTGCCACACATCAACTTCAGCGCCAGCAATCGGATTGCCATCGCGGTCAATCACGCGGCCAGATACAAACAACGGGTCGCCCGGCGTGTCGGAGCGCAGAATTGTGCCGCCATTGGGCGTGCGCGGTGAGTTGAGACGCCAGAACGGGCCAAGCAAGGATTGCGATGTTTCGGTGTTGCCACCATCGCCATTGTTGAGCAGACAGACGAGGGACGAGATGCCCAACGAGCCCGCCATCAAAACGGTTTCGTTGTGCGTGTCGCTGGCGGCCTTGCCCATCTCGTTCATGAGCGCGGTGGCTTCGCGAAACTCTGCCTCGGTCAAGCGCACATCGCGCACGAAGGCGTGCAGATGGGTGACAAGCGAGACCATAATTTCGCGCAGGCGCGGATTGGTGGTTTGCTGCATGACGCTCAGTGTGTCGAGCGTGACGTCTTGTTCTGTTTTGATAATCATAAGCCTCTCCCCACGCTGTTATGCCTTTTTGCCAATAGCTAGGCTAGCCCATTTGTAACCCTGTCTGCAGCAATCCTATTGTCATGTTTAGGGTCGTTTTAACAGGCTCAATGTCTGGGCGTAAAGTGACCGAAAGCTTCGCCGATTCGAGTGGGGCGCGATAGGGGCGGTGCAATGGGTATGAAGCTGGCAATCATCAAATGGCTGAAGAGCACGCCGCGCCGGAGCTTCGTGCTCTATCCCGTGTGCGTGATTGAGTTTGAATGGCTGCGGTTGGGGCAGCTTAACATCGTTATATGGGGCGCGCCTTTACTGGCTTGGGGCTATTTGCAATATCGTTTTGTTGGCAATTACCGCACAGCCATTGGTGGCGGCGGGCCGGGCTTTCAAAAGCCACCTGAACAAATTGTAGATGTTGGGCCATATCGCTTCACGCGCAACCCGATGTATCTAGGCCATTTGATTTTCATGCTGGGCTTGGTCATCACATATCAATCTTGGCTGGCAGTCGTGATTTTGATTGGTAATATTTTTTGGTTTCATCAGCGCGTTTTGGAAGATGAACAGGCGCTTGCGTTGAAGTTTGGTGATGCCTATCTGAGCTACAAATCGAAAGTGAAGCGTTGGCTGCCAGGACTTATTTGAAACCAAAATTCCAGTTTCGCTTGTGCTGTGTCCTCTATCCTTCGTGTGAATTTCACTGCGCCACAACAGCGCAAGCGTCACTGGGCGTTAACTTTATAAGCGCTTCCACATAGGCAGTATTTGCGGTCAAGATTATTCTTGAGTGCGTCAAGTGTGTGACTAATATTGAAATATTTATTTCTTTTCTCGTGTTGTGTTTCGCTTTCTTTGATGGTGGAATGAAATTGTTGCTGTGGTTCTGTGCTTGTGTCTCGTACGCGTTGCGTTTCAAGATCAGTCAAGTTGCAGGCTGCAAACTGCCCCTATTCGAGATGTGAGTAAGAGTCGCTCGATGGCTATTAGCAGCATTCAAAGACACTTGCCCTTTATGGCAAGTCCCGACACATCAGTGGAACACCATTCGCGTGCATGGGTTGAGGTTGGCTGCTTTGCAGCTTGCGCTCTTGCACTCGAATTTGTTTCACAGCATTTCGCTGCGGGCACGCCAAACGTGCTTTGGCTCGCCGGAGGTTTGCTTCTCGGCGTGCTATTGCGCGTGCCTGAATATCGTTGGCCCGCCTTTGCCATGATAGCGGTGGGTACGCATGTTGCCTTCGCGGATTTATCTAGCAATGAACGTGGACTTTACGAACTGGCGCAAGCCATGGGCGGTGTGTTGGGTGTGGGTGTTGGTGCTGGCCTGCTGCGTTGGTTTGCGCGCGATATGTTTGCGCCCGCCAGCTTTGCCCAAGCGCGATTGAGCTTGAGTGGCTATTTTCTTCTGGTGATTTTGGGCGTTGGCGTTGGCCCTTTGGTGGCAGCGGTGATCAGTGCTGGTCTTGATCTTAAGGCTGGGTCTGATGC
>CAIUDK010000071.1 GCA_903897875.1 uncultured Hyphomicrobiales bacterium | reverse complement strand
TCGTCCTGAGGCGCTCAACGCCCTTAACAACCAGCTCATTGATGATCTGAATGCCGTGCTCGATCATTGGGAAGCGGATAATGCCATTCGCGCGATTGTAATCACTGGCTCGGAAAAGGCATTCGCGGCCGGCGCCGATGTTCGGGAAATGCGGGCAAAAACGTTTGTTGAAGCCTATCTCTCCAATTTTTTGTCAAAATGGGACCGTTTAGCGATGGTTCGCAAGCCTGTGATCGCGGCAGTTGCTGGATTTGCACTGGGCGGCGGATGCGAGCTTGCGATGATGTGCGATTTCATCATTGCCGCAGACAATGCACAGTTTGGCCAGCCAGAAATTAAGCTTGGCATTATACCCGGTGCGGGCGGCACCCAACGACTGACGCGCCTCATTGGCAAATCAAAGGCGATGGATCTTTGTCTCACCGGCCGCATGATGGATGCCGCCGAGGCCGAG
Source organism: uncultured Hyphomicrobiales bacterium (assembly GCA_903897875.1). GTDB lineage: Bacteria > Pseudomonadota > Alphaproteobacteria > Rhizobiales > Beijerinckiaceae > Terripilifer. Next base: position 11,738 of record CAIUDK010000071.1, on the reverse strand, counting down.
CGCTCGGGCTTGGTTTCCCGGATTGTGCCTCAGGAAAATCTGATTGAAGAAGCACTCAAGGCTGCCAAAATCATTGCCTCGATGTCTCTGCCGGCGACATTGTTAGCCAAGGAAAGCGTCAACCGAGCCTATGAGACCACGCTCTCAGAGGGGATCCGGTTCGAACGTCGTGTCTTTCAGTCCACTTTTGCTTTGAGTGATCAGACCGAAGGCATGACTGCTTTTATCGAAAAGCGACCGGCTGTTTTCAAAGATCAGTAAGAGATAGCTGCTTCCCCGTTGACGAGAGGAAGGGTTCATGTGTATTTAGCACTAACTTTGGCTCTGGGATAACTCAGGGCCCATTCCGTTCGGCCAGTGCCGATCAAGGCCAAAGGCCGAAGAGGTTAATTCGATGGCAAATACGTCCTCTGCAAAAAAAGCAGTTCGAAAGATTGAACGCCGTACTGCAGTCAATCGCGCTCGTCGCTCACAGATGCGCACTTTTATCCGCAAGGTTGAAGAAGCTCTCGCAGGCGGCAACCAGACAGAAGCGCAGGCAGCACTGTCAGCTGCTGAACCGCTGATCATGAAAGCTGCTCGTAATGGCCTTGTTCATAAGAACAATGCTTCTCGGAAGGTGTCTCGCCTGACCGTTCGCGTAAAGGCTTTGGCAAATTAATTTGCACCTTTAGCGTGTAAAAAGGCCCGGTTTAACCGGGCTTTTTTTGTGCCTGAATGATCGTGGTTGAAATGACACATCGAAATCTACCTTCCGACGAGCCCCAGCTATGACCACTTTAAATGCTATGAAATCAATAACTTAAAGGCAAAGCGGGCGTTGTTTCAGAGAAGGAGCTCCTTGACAGGCTGCCCTAAGGGGGCGCCGGCGGAGATTCTTAAAAGAAGTTATCCAGAGGAAATATTGTCTGCCGCCCATTTTATGCCGTATTAACAATGTGTTAACGCATTACGCGGCTAGGTTGCATCTCTCCGCGATCCTAGGCTTTAAAAAGAATGACAAAGGCGTGACGTCATTGTGTTGCGCGCCCTCATCTGCGCCGCTAATAATTTCTTGTCGGAGCTCATCTGCCCCCACCGAATTTAATCATCACAAACAAAATCGTTTATTCGGTTTTATTGTGAGCTTTCAGCTCTTTAGCTGATGCTTTTTTTGATGACGGTTTCGGGGGACGGTGAATGTCCGCTCTGTTCTGACGGCAGGGGGCTGCACGTCAGACAGCCGTGGGGATAATACGTTTTTTTACTTTTTGTGGGCCGCGAAGAAATTCGCGGAAGGGGGAACTATGACCAAAGCGACGTTTCTTTATTTTAGCTGTGAATGCTTTGATCACATCAGCACAGAATCTATCTTCAACACAGAATTGATGTTTTGCACCGACTTGGTTCGCCATTTACAGCGATGAAGCGATTTACTTGCTTCTACTAATCCGCTCTTCGAGCAAATGCGCACCATTATAAAAAGAAGACAAAATGTCGGTTCACCGCAAAATTTTCCAGTCCGAGGCTGATTTAAGCCATGACCTCGTTTCACAAAGCGAGTCTTGGCAGCGATGCTGCCGACGCCTCCGTGCCGAGCTTGGTGAGGATGTGTTTGGTTCATGGTTTGGTAGGCTTGAGTTGGACTCTATTGATGGTTCAACGGCGTTTCTATCCGTACCGACCCGCTTTCTAAAAAGCTGGATTCAATCTCATTATACGGATCGACTTCTTTCAACGATTGCTTCGGAAATTCCTGGCATTGAAAGCTTGTCTTTGTCCATTCGCTCGTCTTCGCGCGCTGTTGCCAATATTGGCCAGCCCGGGCAGCTTAATGTTCCATCGCTCAGGCAGACGGCAGCTGTCCCGCAGCAGAATTTAAATGCGGAGAAATTCCTGAATGGGTCTTCGTCTTCGGACCGTTTAGTTAAGCATGGTGAGGCTGATGCGCTTCCCGGATCCCCTTTGGATCGACGCTTTTCTTTTTCGAGCTTTCTGGTCGGCAAGACCAATCAATTGGCTCACGCTGCAGCACTTCGTGTCGCCGGAGCAACTAAGGGCGAAGCGCCGCAATACAATCCTCTCTATCTTTATTCGGCAGTTGGGCTCGGTAAGACGCACCTCCTTCAGGCCGTCTGCCATGCTTCCAGCGAAAGTGGCCGCAAGGTGATCTACCTCACGGCCGAAAAGTTCATGTACGGCTTTGTATGTGCCCTCAAGGCTCAAACAGCGCTGGCGTTCAAAGAAAAACTCAGAACAATTGATGTGCTCGTTATTGATGACGTGCAGTTTCTTCAAGGAAAGTCCATCCAACAGGAATTCTGCCACACGCTCAATGCGCTGATCGATGCTGGTAAACAGATCGTCGTTGCCGCCGATAGACCACCCGCTGAGCTTGAGAGCCTTGATGAGCGGGTGAGGTCACGGCTATCAGGTGGACTCTGCGTGGATATGGGGCCACTTGAAGAGCCTTTGCGTAAGAAGATTCTTGAAAACCGCATTGTTATCGCCGAAGTAGCGCATCCTGGTTTTTCTGTTTCACCCGCAGTCGTGTCATTCATTGCTAGTGCTATTCAGACTAACGGACGGGATTTGGATGGTGCCGTTAACCGTTTGGTTGCTCGCGCAACTCTTACTGGCTCGTCACTAACCGTTGAAACCGCGGAAGATGCAATCAGGGATCTCATTCGTACTCGCGAACCAAAGCGGGTTAAGATCGAAGATATTCAGAAGCTAGTCGCTACTCATTATAATGTCAGCCGTGCCGATATTCTGTCGTCACGTCGCACGGCTGTTGTTGTGCGCCCAAGACAGATCGCTATGTATCTTGCCAAGGTTCTCACCCCGCGCTCTCTACCTGAAATTGGTCGTAGATTTGGTGGGCGAGATCACACAACAGTGCTTCATGCTGTCCGGAAAATTGAAGGCCTCGCGGGTAGCGATCAATCTCTATTTGAAGAGATTGATCTGCTTAAGCGGATGCTCATGGAATAATGTCCACTGAGAAAGCTTGGGCCTCTTCTGAATGTGGTTTGTACGACTGAATGTAGCTCGCGATCGCTTGCGTTCGCCTGCTGCATTTGAGTTTTTCAAGGATAGCCGAGACGTGGCTTTTGATGGTGCCCTCTGTCAAACCCAATTCCCAAGCGATTTGTTTATTCAATAGTCCCTTCGCCATAAGGCCAAGGATTTGGAGCTGCCTCGGGGAAAGGACATTGAAGTCCTTTGATGTTTTTGAGCCGTTGGCCATATTTCCAGTGACAGTGTTTGCGCCTTTCTCACATAGCAATTTTTGAAGGTCGTCAGCGCGGATAGTATCTGGGACAAACGTTACGTCCTTATGCCGGCTGTCATCGCCTAGTTTATCTTGGATCGAAGCTAGAATAATGAGACATTTCTTTTCTAATAGACCAAAAGAATCGACGTTTCTTTGCCACACTCCCTGATCGCAAATAATAATTGAATGAGACGAGCCAGATGCCTCATGTCGAGCATCTTGCCAGCTAGCAAATGTGCGCGTCCGTAACCCAACCTCAAAAAGGGAAGATGCAAGGCCATAGCGCATCATAGGAATAGGGTGGATCACCACCACATCCGAAATCATTGGCTGCAATGGAATTAGATTATTATTTTTCGCATGAAGAGGTCCCACTGTCATATTCATCTTCGTGCCTCAAAGTTTAAATGACTTTTCAGGCTCCGATCGATCGAGATGAAATTGAATTGATCTAAGTCAAAATATTTCAACGTGCTCTAACGAACGTAAGCATATCAAAACGATTAACTGGGCCGATAGATCCAATGGGTGATACAAAAAAACGCTTTTTCTCAAAATCGCTTGCAGCCGCTAACCCACGTGACGCTTCGGCAGCATAAAGATCATTAGCTAAAACTGTGCTGACTAACCCGCTTTGGCTTGTAAGAATTTTAGCCACATCAGGATTGAGTAAAAAATTCATAAGTTGAGTCGCAGTATCCGTCTTTTTACTCCGCTCAAGCACAGCGACATAATTTGCTGTCATCAAACTCCAGCGCGGCACGTCAAAAAATATCGCTCGCTTTGAACCTCGAATTTCAGATTGTTTGGATATTTCTTTTGCCTGCGACAGGGTTGTGACGCTGAAACATAGTCTGCCATTTGCCGCAGCATCAATATGCTCCTCAACGGAGAGCTTTTTCCGAAAGATTTTTGATCTCGTGACTAAATCATTCACTGCGGCACTTAAACTCGAATCATTGCGAGCTTGCTTTGCCTCTTTAATTGCGATTGTTGCGGTCCTTCGAAACAAGGCGGAAGATTCCGGGTAATATATTCCGCATTTTACATAAGGTCGAAGTATCTCAGGACGTAATAAAAAATCCCATGAGTCGATAGTTTGACGGTTTACCTTTTGGTCTCTTGGAAAACTCCTAACGATTCCCATAATATCAACCGAGACTGGAATACCGCTAATATAGCTATCTTTTGGTTCTAAAAATACATCAAGAGGTGCAAAGATATTTTTTAAATTTGGTATTTTTGTCCTATCAATTTTCTGGACCTTAGATTGAAGAGCGGGCGTAAACATATAATCGGGAGCAATAATGAGATCATAGTTCTGCGAAGGGCTATCCAGTTCTACCAAAAATGACTCGGGGCTTGAACTATTATCAAATGTGATATCGACATCTGTCTGAGTTTTAAATTCCTCAAATAGCTTCGTATTGATGCCTTCTGTTAGAGCCAAAATGTGCAAACTTTTTGTTTGCGTTTCGGCAGAGGCTGAGTTGACCATAAGGGCTAGGGCAAGGATGGAAACGAACTTCATTTATGCCCTCTTTCAGTTTCAACTAACGGATGCGCTTTGACGAAATCTTCGTTGGAATGTGTTTCAAATCAGCTTGGATGTTTAGCCTTATTTTGCCTTCACGCCTAATTTTACGGTTTAAATTCGAGTGTTACGAAGCCGACTCTAGGCTTGCTCGATCACCCGACAGATAAATAATAAATTATACCGCTGTCGTGTTGTGAGGTGTGTCTGCGAAGGTGGTCGCTATCGGAAGCGTTTATTATTTTGGCTCTGGAGAGCTCTCGAAGATTTAGAGCTCCTACAGGAACAGCTTAGTCCATCCAGCGTTCCGCTGTCTGAAATTTTCGGTTTAGCTGCAGCAAACCTGAGCAGAACGATCGAAGTTTTTTAGCCGCCACTAGGCTACCCTTATTGTTAAATTTGCTTTTGGATGGGCTACATTTATCACAGATTGTCATTTTTGGAGCCTATCCAGCACAGTCAGATGAGCGTTTCTCATCTTTGAAATTACACGAATTAGAACTAAGGCGTTTCATACCACTTATAAGATATCACGTTTCAAGGGGTCCGGGCTTCAGGACCCTGCGTTAAATATGGCTTATGTGGGAATGAGAAATGGGGGTTACTTTAGCGCGGCTGCCCGGAAGGAGAGGTCAGCGTCGAGAGCGATTATTATATAATTTCCGCGCAGCTGTATTGTGGCAAAAAGATAAGACATATCAATTATATTATACTAATGGCTCGGCTAGATAGAGATCTCAGCGTGGTTGTAGGAGGATAGCATTTTCGCTATAATGTTGCAGTGCACGCTTCTTAGTTGTGTTGCAAAACGTTTTTCTCCTCAACATTTGTCAGGTCGTCATGAACCGGTTCTCTTATCAGATGTATGAGATGGCGCATCTCTCACTAGCTCCAGCTCGGGCACTCGCTGACGTTACTAAACTTATGTTTGGTAACTCAGTGAACCCTTTGTCTCACTCTGTTTTGGGACGAAATATTTCGGCATCGGCCGAACTTTTTGAGCGGTTAACACGGCGCTACGGTAAGCCTACCTTCGACCTACCCACGACTGTTGTTGACGGAAAAGTTCATGAGATTTTCGAACGCGCAGTTTGGGAAAAGCCATTCTGTAGGGTGATCCATTTCGAGCGCTTAGGCTTGAAAAAGGTGCAACCCAAATTATTGATCGTTGCTCCGATTTCTGGACATTACGCGACGTTGCTTCGTGGAACTGTCGAAGCCTTCTTGCCGCACTATGACGTCTATATCACTGATTGGACCGACGCACGTATGGTGCCGTTGTCGATGGGCCGTTTTGATCTGGACGATTACATAGACTATTTGACCGAGATTTTTCATTTTCTCGCCATAGATAAAGTGGGAGCCGGTCTGCATACTTTGGGAGTTTGCCAGCCCTCAGTCCCATTAATAGCTGCAATTGCGCGGATGGAGTCAGAAGATGATGCTGACGTTCCTGCATCAATGGTCTTGATGGGCGGTCCAATTGATACGCGCCGTAGTCCAACAGCTGTAAATACACTGGCTCAAGAACGCGGTACTCAGTGGTTTGAAAACAACTGTATCGTACAAGTTCCATTTGCGTATCCGGGGATGTTTAGAAAAGTTTACCCGGGCTTTCTTCAGCTTTCAGGTTTCATGGCGATGAATTTGAACCGCCACGTCAACGCCCATGTGGAGATGTTTAATCACCTTGTTGAAGGCGACGGTGACTCAGCAGAAAAGCATCGTGATTTCTACGACGAGTACATGGCTGTCATGGATTTAGATGCGGATTATTATCTTCAAACCATCGAAACGGTTTTTGTCCGTCACCTTTTGCCAAAGGGCGAGATGAAACATCGTGATGCACCGGTTGATTTGAAAGCAATTCGTCGGGTGGGTTTGATGACGGTCGAAGGCGAGAAGGACGATATTTCTGGTGTCGGACAGACTTTGGCTGCCCATGATCTTTGCCCCAATATTCCTGATCGCTTGAAGGTCCATTATCTTCAGAATTCTGTAGGTCATTATGGCGTGTTTAATGGCACTCGGTTCAAATCTGAAATCGTGCCCCGCATTTTGAAATTCGTTGAGACTGTTGAGAGCCATCAGTCAAAGGTTGGCGATAGTAAAAAGGCAAAAATCCGGCTCGCTGTCGGAGAATAGTGCCGGCGATGTTTTTCTCCGTTGCAGGATCGGTAAAGAAACTCACGTCTCGGACGCCGAAAGGAGTGCCGGACTGCTTTGAGATTTCCCATTCCGGCCAGACGGCCCTCGTTCGCGTTAAACGGATGAAGGGGACGCAGAGATACACACTTAGAGTGAACGCAGCCGTTCGTGAGGCTGTACTGACAATGCCATCAAGAGGCACTAAAGCAGCAGCACTTGAATTTGCTACCAAACATGCGGCTTGGATTTGTGCTCGCTTAAAGCGCTTGCCGTTGGCTGTTCCTTTTGTGCCAGGATCTGTACTTCCGCTTCGGGGCCTACCACACATTTTGAGCCATCGGCCCGAATCTCGAGGTAGAGCATGGACGGAGGCTTCGGAGGAGCAGACCACGCCGATTTTAAGTATATGTGTTGCCGGTGATCTGCCGCATTTTCGTCGCCGCGTTGCAGACTACCTAAAACGAGAAGCAGAACTCGATTTATCCGCAGCCGTTCAGAAATATTGCGATATGATCGGTGTTTCAGGGCGAAAAATAACTCTGCGTGATACGCGTAGTCGCTGGGGGTCGTGCTCACATGATGGTCGGCTTAATTTTTCCTGGCGACTGATTTTAAGCCCGGACTATGTCTTGGACTATTTAGCTGCACATGAAGTGGCTCACCTCATTCACATGGACCATTCGGAAAAGTTTTGGGAGCTGACACATCAACTGTGTCCAAATACAGACCGTGCTGAAACATGGCTGAAATTTCATGGTTCTGATCTATATCGATATGGTGAAACGTCTGCTGAAACTAAATTCGAATAAACTTGAAGTAAGCCGGTTTACGGTTTTCTGAAATTGCTTTGCGCTCATAACGCGTCTGAGTCCAATCGAACCAAGGCACGGTCCAATCGCTTGAATTTAGTGGCAGCCAACTAAAACAGGTGCTTCGCGCTACGCGCGCCAATGTCCAGCCAGCGTAATCATCGATATCTGTTGCAAATCGAAGTTCGCCTTCAGTCTTTAGCACTCTGGCCAAGTCGGTGAGCTTCTCATCGGATACAAAACGTCTTTTTCTATGACGTCTTTTTGGCCAGGGATCCGGGTAAAGTAGATAGACACGGCTAAGTGCTTGGTCGGGCAACTGAGCGATGACATTCGTTGCGCTTCCTTGATAGATGCGCACATTTTTGAGGCTAAACTCTTCAATCGCTTTTACCAGCTTTGCAACGCCATTTTCAAACGGCTCGCATCCAATAAAACCAACCCTTGGATTTGCTTTAGCAAGAGCAGCTAAATGTTCTCCGCCTCCAAAACCAATTTCTAAGAAATATTCCGTACACGTCTCACCGAAAACTTTTTTGAGGTCGGCTGGAGTATTTACATCATAGATGAGCTGAGGAAGCTTTTGCTCCATGAGCGTTTTTTGAAACACACCGAGCCGCTTGCCCTTTTGCCGACCATACAGACCAACATTTGGGTCAAGCGTACTCATCCGATTTTCAATCAACGTTTTATAGATCAGAAATGTGACTTGAGTGTCGCGACCAGATCTTCCTGTTCCCAAGAAAAGCCGCCATCAGCGTCAGGCTTACGTCCAAAATGCCCATAAGAGGAAGTGCGAGCATAAATGGGTTTATTCAATTTAAGATGCTCACGGATTCCGCGTGGGGAAAGATCCATAACGTCCGTCAAAACCATTTCGAGCTTCGCTGGATCTACATGTCCTGTGTCATGAAGATCTACATAGATTGAAAGAGGCTTAGCGACGCCAATGGCATATGAAAGCTGCAATGTGCAACGATCAGCGAGGCCGGCTGCTACTACGTTTTTGGCCAAGTAGCGTGCTGCATATGCTGCAGAACGATCGACCTTTGTTGGATCTTTACCGGAGAAAGCACCGCCACCATGAGGTGCCGCGCCACCATATGTATCAACAATGATCTTTCGGCCAGTCAAACCACAATCACCATCGGGCCCGCCAATGAAGAATTTTCCGGTTGGGTTCACATGCCAAACCGTGTCTTTATTCACCCAGCCTTCTGGCAGGGCGCGAAGGACATAAGGTTCGATCAGCTGCTTGACCTGATCAGATGTTAGGTCGGCTTGCGTATGCTGATGGGAAACGACGATTTGGGTAATGCCGACTGGCTTACCATTCTCATAACGAACCGTCACTTGGCTCTTTGCATCAGGCCCAAGCGCTTTTTCTTTTCCCGACAAACGCGCTTCGGATATCAGCCGAAGAATAGTGTGTGCGTAGTGAATTGGCGCAGGCATGAGCTCGGGGGTTTCGCGACAGGCGTAACCAAACATAATGCCCTGATCGCCAGCGCCTTCATCTTTACTTCCCGATGCATCAACGCCCTGAGCGATATCAGCAGACTGGGAGTGAAGAAGAACCTCGATGTTGGCCCTTTCCCAGTGAAATCCTTCCTGCTCGTAACCAATCTCACGAATGGCCTTCCGAGCAGCATGGATAATAGTATCTTCTGAGAGTTTTGGACCGCGCACTTCGCCAGCAATAATGACGCGATTTGTCGTTGCAAGCGTCTCGCAAGCAACTCGAATTTGGTAGGGGTCCAGACCGGCCTTCGCACCCTCACGGAAGTACAGATCCACAATTTCATCAGAAATGCGATCGCAAACCTTATCGGGGTGTCCCTCGGATACAGATTCACTTGTGAAGAGATAACTGGTGCGGGCCACGAATTGACTCCAAATTTGCTGAGAAGGTATCGCCAGTCTTAGCGACCTTGTGGCTTGTTTACCGTCTACGTTCGTTTGGTCAAGCCTTTTTGGATAATTCGTTCTTTATATAGAACACTACCCTACCGTTTCCTCGTCACCAGCTACTGCGATGATAAGGTCAACAATGCGTTTGCGTACTTTTGGATTTTTGATTCTTGCGAAGGCCTTATTTAGCTGCAAGCCCTCCACCGTGGACAGAAAGTCAACGACATAGGAGCTGGTAGTTTCATCAGCAAAACCTGATGACTCTATGATCTGCCCGCTAGGAGCACCTTCGAAAAAAAAGGAAGGTGGAACTTGCAGAATATTCGATATCTGCTGAAGTCGGCTGGCGCCAATTCGATTGGTACCTTTTTCGTATTTTTGAACTTGTTGAAAAGTAAGCTCTAGTGCTTCACCGAGCTTTTCTTGGCTCATTCCCAAGAGAACTCGCTTCATTCGGACGCGACTTCCCACATGACGATCAATTGGATTTGGTGCTTTCTTGTTCAACGACTTTGCTCCAAGACAATCATCTAAAATTTTTATAGTTAAAATGTTATATTTAAGCTACAACTGTAACCAGTTGATGGTAACTGCATCCTTGCTCTAGGTCAAATGCGCTGACGTGATCGGAATGCCAACAGCAGGATCAAGAACCAGAGTCCGGCCGCTACCTTATCGCCAAGCTGTGCGTAGGCTGTCCAATTTAAGGCAATGGGTAACATTGCATCCACAACGCCCTCTTCACCCAAAGGAAGACTGTTGATTGTCCGGCCGAGCGGATCAAACACGCCCGATATTCCGGTGTTAGCCGCACGGACAAGTGGAAGGCCCTCTTCGATTGCGCGCAACTTAGATTGTGCCAGATGCTGATAAGGCCCTGACGTTTTACCGAACCATCCATCGTTGGTCACATTTAAAAGCAGCGACGGCCGCACCGAATTGGGTGGGATAACTTCACTTGGAAAAATAGCTTCATAACAAATAAGTGGAGCAGCATTCTGAAGCCCCGGAATGGTCAAAAGGGCTCGGGATGTTCCACTTTCAAAGCCGCCCGGAATGTGGACCAGATGGCGTAGACCTAATTTCTCAAGTGTCGTTCTAAATGGAAGATACTCACCGAATGGAACCAAATGAACCTTATCGGCAGTCCCAATGATCGAACCTGAAGAGTCGATAACCTGAATGGAGTTGAAGTAGCTGGTTTTAGACTCGCCAATCAGTTCGCGACTCACATCGGTTTGTGATGTCGCCGCCCCAGTAATTAAGAGAGTATCCTTTGGAAGAAATGCTTTAATCCGCTCTAGGGCGCGTGGCTCGCGCGATAAAATAAACGGGAATGCAGACTCGGGCCAAATCAAATGCGTCCGTGTTTCTATGCCGCGCTTTGTAGCGTCACTGCCTGTATCAGAAACTCTGAAATAACGATTCAGAATCTCATTCGCCTGATCAGCACGAAATTTTTCACTCTGTTCTAAATTCGGTTGCATAATCCGTAATCGGACATCGGCATTGAACTCGGTTGGCAAGGTCCCCAAACGCCAAATGCCAAATATTGAAATCGTCAAAAAAAGCCCAAATGCAAGGGCCATAGGATGCCGGACAGGTCGCCCATGTACGCCTTTATCCCACAATGTTGCGGGCGCAGAACAAATCAAAACAACGCAAATGGTGAGCCCGTAGAGACCAAAAATCGAGGCGGCTTGAGCAAAAATAATGTTACCGCCAAATGCCATCCCAAAGTTGTTCCAGGGGAAGCCAGTCAACACATGGCCCCTAACCCATTCTGTGGAACTCATGAGAAGCGCAAAAACCATAATGCGCGACGGCCCGACGCGCCAAAAATAGCGCGATACCCCAAAAGCGACCGCAATAAAAAGTGCAAGGAATGCAGGTAAGCCAAAAACTGCAAATGGAATAGCCCAAGCAAATTGATCTGCTTCAACAAGAAGCGGAGCTCCAAGCCACCATAAGCCCGCTACAAAATATCCGAATCCCAGCCACCACCCTACAGTTGCTGCAGCCAAAAACTCTGTCCGCTTTCCTGATGTCGGCGCGCCAAAAGAATGGTCGGCTGATCCAT
>CAIUDK010000070.1 GCA_903897875.1 uncultured Hyphomicrobiales bacterium | reverse complement strand
GTCGACTTTTTCCAAGATTTTCCCAAAATTCGTGTTTGTTCTGCTCCTGGTGGGCGCTCCGGCTTTGGCGCAGACGCCTCAATCGCCTGCCGCACCCAAAAGTCCAGCACCCGAACAGGGCGCCAGCACTCAGCAACACGCTCAGGCACCAGATCTCTATTATGAAGATGACGAGGACGATAATAGCGACGATGAGGACGATGGCAGTCGCAGCGCGCGCGCGGATCGCCCCAAACAGAATGACAAAAACGAGAACGATATTTGGCATGAGTGGGAATATGATTGGCGCTCGCCCCTTGATACGGGCCCAGAGAGGCGCACACAAACGGGTCAATATCTGCGCCAAATTGGTCTGTTGGGCCTGATGAGCCCGCCCAAGGGCGCCCGTTTTTATCTTCGGCGGGGCAAAAATGGCATTGCCATCCAATGCCGGAAGGATGAGCCCACCCAAACCTGCGTCGAGGCAGCGACCTATTTGCTCGACTATCTCAAGGGTGAGCGCTCGCGGGACGACTATGAACACAAAGGCGAGCCCAAGGGTCAGCATCCATAGTGGTTGTTTGTCCGTGGTCATGCTCGGACAAACAAGCGCCTTAAGGACAAACCAAAATAAGTGCCTCGCTCCCCTTGGGGGATGTGGACCCGGGGGACAATGCCGCCTATTGAAATCTATCTTTTGAGATTGGTGCCCATGATTAGATTGTTCGTTCGTTTTTTTGGCCTCGTATGTCTCGCTGCCGGTGTGGCCATTCTGGTCATTGACGGCACGCGTTCAATTGCTGCCAGCGAGATTGAAACATTGCCTCTGTCGGCTCTGCTGGGAGAGCGTGTTGCAGGCTTGCAGCATACGCTTGAGGCGCTGCACCCCATCATCTGGAATCCGCTCGCCATGTTGGTTTTGAACTGGCCCTCATGTCTGGTGCTGACTGCCATGGGTGCTTTGGTGTTGTGGAGTGCGCGCCGCAAGACGCGCAATGCTGAGTTTGCGTATCGGTCGTAAAATTCCTGATTCAAATTTGAAATCCTGATGTATGATTCAATCCATCAGGAGATCTGCAATGCTCGGCTTTCATTCACTCGGTTTAGGCAAAAAACTCACGCTTCCCTCTGCGGCCGAGGCCTTGCCGGGGCGCGCTACGCCTATCCCCACTGCCATCGAGCACTTCGTCAACGGACATCCGTTGAAGGGGCCTTATCCCGCAGGCTGTCAGACGGCGGTGTTTGGCATGGGCTGTTTTTGGGGTGCCGAGCGTAAGTTTTGGGAATTACCGCAGGGCGTCTATGTCACAGCCGTGGGCTATGCTGGCGGCCTCACGCCAAACCCAACCTATGAAGAAGTCTGTAGCGGTCGCACCGGACACAATGAAGTTGTGCTCGTCGTGTTTGATCCAGCGGTTTTGCCCTATGCGCATGTGCTGAAGACGTTTTGGGAGAACCACAATCCCACCCAAGGCATGCGCCAAGGCAATGACGTGGGCACACAATATCGCTCAGGCATTTACGTCACCCCAGCGCAGCGCGCCCAAGCCGAAGCCAGCCGTGCCGCTTATGAGGCCGTGTTGATGGCCAATGGTCATGCGCCGATCACAACAGAGATTGTTGATGCACCAGAGTTTTATTTTGCCGAAGCGCATCATCAGCAATATCTGGCCAAAAATCCACGTGGCTATTGTGGCCTAGGTGGCACAGGTATTAGTTGCCCCATCGGTTTGACAGGCGCTTAAATCTTGCTGTCAGCAAAGCCTCATGCCATCAATTGTGCTTGCAAGAGTGTTCGATGGCAGAGGCTGTGACATGATCCGACTTCTTGAAAAGTTTTTGTTTGCGAGCCGATGGTTGTTGGCACCTCTCTATGTTGCGCTTGCCGTCTCGTTAGTTGCGGTTCTTGTCAAAGCCGCGCAGCATCTTTGGGAAATGGCGTCGCATCTGCTTTTCTCAACGGAAGCCGATGTCATCCTTGGTCTTCTGGCTTTGGTTGATTTGACCTTGACGGGCGCGCTCGTCGTGATTGTCATCTTTTCTGGGTATGGAAATTTCATCTCGCGCATTGATCCATCCGAGCACAATGATTGGCCCGAATGGATGGCGCGCATTGATTTTACCGGACTGAAGTTGAAATTGATGTCGACGATTGTGGCGATCTCCGCCATTCAATTGTTGAAAGCCTTTATGGATATTCACAAAGTTTCAGACCGCGATCTGTCTTGGTATGTCGGGATTCATCTGGTGTTTGTTGTGTCGTGTTTGATGCTGGCTTTCACGGATCGCTTGGGCGAAGATCATCACACGGATAAGACCTAATTTCTAATCTTCATGCACAACGCGAGCGCACGCATTTGGCAATTGCGCCAAAGTGAGCGGTGGCTTTGGCTTGCTAGGCTTGGGATGCATAGCTTCTTGGGTAAACCACCATGCCAGAGAGGCGTCGCAACCATCTCCTGCTGGCGGTCCTGCTTGCGCCTCACATTCCGCTTCACCTGCCGGGCAGGTAAGACGAATGTGGAAATGATAATTATGCCCATACATCGGGCGCACTTTTGACAGCCATGCACGATCACCCTTTGCCTCGCGGCAGATGGCTTTTTTGATTGCGGGGTTTACAAAAATCCGCTGCACATCCGATTGTTCAGCGACTGATCGGATCAGATTGAGATGGTCTGGTGTCCAGATGTCTGGATCAATATCAAGCCCATCTTCGCGCACGACATTTGTTGCAGATAAATGTTCACGCTCCGCTTTGCTCAGGCGATGGTCTGGCATTGGCGTCAACCAAACATCTGCATCGAGCCCAACCTGATGCGAGGCGTGGCCGGTGATCATGGGCCCACCGCGCGGCTGCGACATATCGCCCACCAAAAGGCCCGGCCAAATTTGCGCTTCACGATTGGCGCGTGACATGCGTTCCAAAAAAGCGATCAGCTTGGGATGGCCCCAATTGCGATTGCGCGACAGACGCATCACCTGCCAAGCGTCACCATCAATGGGCAGAGCTTGCGCACCAGCTAAACAGCCGCGTGCATAAAAGCCAACCACTTGTGAGTGATCTTGCGTTGGTGTGCTACGCCGACCAAAAATGTCTTTGGCAGGTGTTTTCGCCGTCTCGGTAATGGGCGGCAGCGTAACGTTTTTGCCTTTTTCCTGCGCCGACACGGGCGCGCAGAGCGCTATAAATAAGGGCGCGCAGAGCGCGATAAAAATAAACAAAGCACAGCTGCGATGATTATTCATGCTGATGCCCTTTTGATTCATTGCCCGCACGGACAACAAATCACCTAATCTGAAAAAACGACCGTTCTGCGACCATTGAGCATGACGCGATCTTCAAGATGATGACGCACGGCACGCGCTAAAACGCGACGTTCAATATCGCGACCTTTGCGCACCAAATCTTCTGGCGTATCACGATGCGAAATACGCTCTACATCTTGCTCTACGATTGGGCCTTCATCAAGATCAGATGTCACATAATGCGCTGTCGCCCCAATCAGCTTCACGCCGCGCGTATGAGCTTGCGTATAGGGATTGGCACCCTTGAAACCGGGCAGGAACGAATGATGGATGTTGATGCAGCGGCCAGCGAGCTTGGCGCTGAGTCCGTCTGACAAAATCTGCATATAGCGCGCCAGAACCACAAGATCGGTCTGCGTCGTGCGCACCAATTCCCACAGCTGCGCTTCTTGTTCCATCTTCGTCTGTTTGGTGACGGGCAGATGATGGAATGGAATGCCATCGAGATCGAGATGGGCATAGGTGTCGCGAGAATGGTTGGACACGATGGCAGAAATATCCATCTGCAATTCATCAATGCGCCAGCGATAAAGCAGATCAGCCAGACAATGATCGAATTTCGAGACAAGGATCATCACGCGTTTGCGCGCGGCGCGACTGCGCATGGTCCATGACATGCCAAAGCATTCGGCAATTTTGCCAAAGCCGTCGTGCAACGCGCCAAAGTCTGTTGTCTCGCCAACGCGATCAAACACCACGCGCATAAAGAAAACGCTGCTGCCCGTGTCGTCATATTGCTGCGCATCGAGAATGTTGCAGCCATGCTCGAACAGATAGGTCGAGACAGCCGCCACAATGCCGGGGCGATTGGGGCAGGACAAAGCCAGAGCGTATTGCGTGCCGGACATTTAGAACCTTTCGCCGATCCATCATCGGAAACACTATGGGCTATAAAGCTCGGCTCTGGTTGAGGTCAACCATTCCATCAACCCGAGCCACAATCTCAGTAAAAACAGAGTGATCGCATGGCGCCTGTTGCGGGCAGACCAAAACGGGTGTCGGCCCGCTATGGGCCGCAATCATGTCGCGCGTATCGGCGAGATCAACCGAGCTGCCCGCCGTCTCATTGAGCACGATGGCCGACACAGTCAGTCCCGCTTGGCGCAGGGTGAGGAGGGCGGTCAGGGCATGGCTCACGGCACCCAAATAAGAGCCTGTCACCAGCAGACAGGGCAGATCCAGCGCGCTGGCCCAATCGCGGCAGGTCTGGCGCGCGGTCACGGGCGCCATAATGCCCCCGACAGCTTCGATCAAAAGGTCGCCCTCTGCTTGCGCCATCTGCGTCTGGCAAAAGTCGACGAGCGCGCCAAAGCCAATGTCGCGGCCCACTTTGCGGGCGGCCAGATGCGGGGCGAGCGGGGCCTCAAAGCGCCAAGGTGCGATTGAGTCGAGCGCGGCCGGCGTCACCGTCTGTCCGCAGGCAGCTAAAAGCCGGGCCGGGTCGCTGTTGGAATCCTCATCATGGCAGCCACTGGCCAGCGGCTTGAGCGCACGCACCAAGCGTCCCCGCGCGCGCAGATGCTCTGCTAACCGGGTGGTGATGAAGGTCTTGCCAATGTCAGTGCCGCTGCCGGTGATAAAGAGCTTCATGCGGGCCGACTCTTGAGGGCTGTGATGCAGGACGCCAAACGGTCGATGTCCTCATCGCGATGGTCGCAGCTCAGCGTCACCCGCAGGCGCGCTGTGCCAGCTGGCACGGTGGGGGGCCGAATGGCCGCCACCAAAAATCCATCTGCTTCCAATGCTTTGGACATGGCAACCGCACGCGCCGCATCGCCAATCACGATGGGCACAATGGCGCTTTGGGCGTCGGGCAAATTCAGCGCGCGGGTCAGGCGTCGGGCCTTCTCCAACAAGCGCGGCATGCGCTCAGGCTCGGCGGCCATCACATCAAGCGCTGCAATGGCCGCTGCCGCCGAGGCGGGTGGCAAAGCGGTCGAATAGACAAAGCTGGCGGCGCGGGTTTTGAGCAAATCAATCACCGATTTGGTGGCGCAGACATAGCCGCCATAAGAGCCCAGCGATTTCGATAAAGTCCCCATTTGAAGAGCAATATCAACGGGTTTCTCAAAAGCAAAGCTTGAACCGCGCCCCGCGCCAATGACGCCGACCCCATGCGCATCATCGCATAAAACCCAAGCCCTATGCTGGGCAGCCAAGGCGGCGAGGGCCGGCAGGGGTGCCAGATCGCCATCCATCGAATAGACGCCATCAACCGCAATCAAACAGCGCCCATAAGAGCCGCGCCGCGCCTCCAAAAGCTTGGCCAAATGGTCCATGTCATTGTGGCTAAAGGCCAGAATTCGAGCGCCTGACAAGCGCGCCCCCGACCAGATGCAGGAATGAACCCATTCATCGACCAGAATGAGATCGCCCCTGCCCATCATGGTTGAGATGATGCCGGAATTGGCCAGATAGCCCGAGCCAAAGACGCAGGCGCTTTGGGTGCCTTTGAGCTGGGCCAGACGGCCCTCCAGCTCTTCTAAGAGCGGGTGATTGCCGGTGATAAGGCGCGAGGCGCCTGCACCCGCCCCATAGTAGGCCGCGGCCTCTTGGGCAGCAGCAATAACCCGGGGATGATGCGACAAATTGAGATAATCATTGCAGGAAAATGAGAGCAGACGTCGCCCGCCGCGCTCTATCCATTGATCGGGCAGACGCGTGGTGGGGATGAGTGTGCGCCGCAGGCTCTGATTGTCTAGCTGTTCCAGCTGGGTGCGGGCGAATGTCTCAATCGCAAATTCGTCTGGGCCAAACTGATCCGGGGCAAATTCAACACGTGAGGCCATCATCTCAATCTAAGTTAGGGGTCCAGGATCTACGTTAAGCGCGACGTTTGACCGCATTGCCGCTTGCCGATTTGACCCTAAAGAGGCATGGTCCGCCAAGCAATACAGTATCAGTAGAAGCAACACAGTACTTGGCAACGTGACTCTTCGCATCGCAATTTGGATGTCTTATGAACGCTCTTGATCGGACCCTCCCGCACTCTTCCACCACCCTAGGCGCCATTCGCCATGATTGGACACAGAGCGAGGTTGAAGCGCTCTTCTTGCTTCCTTTCCCTGAGCTGATTTTCCAAGCTCAAACCATTCATCGCCAAAACTTTGATCCTTCAAAGGTTCAGCTCTCCACGCTCTTGTCGATCAAGACAGGCGGCTGCCCGGAAGATTGCGCCTATTGCCCGCAATCCTCAGAAGCTGAGACGGATTTGAAAGCCTCCAAGCTTCTCGATGTTGAGACAGTGTTGGCTGAGGCACGCAAGGCTAAGGAATCGGGCGCGACGCGTTTTTGCATGGGCGCTGCTTGGCGCGCTCCCAAAGATCGCGACATTGATAAGGTTTGCGAGCTTGTTGAGGGCGTCAAAGGTCTGGGCCTTGAGACTTGCATGACGCTTGGCATGTTGACGCCGCCTCAAGCGCAGCGCTTGAGCGCTTCGGGTCTGGATTATTACAATCACAATCTCGACACATCGCCAGAATTTTATCCGCAAATCATCACGACGCGCACATTTCAAGATCGCCTCGACACATTAGAAAACGTGCGTCAGGCCGGCATGAATGTGTGCTGTGGCGGCATTGTGGGCATGGGTGAATCGGTGGCCGATCGCGCCTCCATGGTTGTGACGCTCGCCAATATGCCAACGCATCCTGAGAGCGTGCCGATCAATCTGCTGGTGCAGGTGGCTGGCACGAAGTTGGAAGGTGTGGCGCGCGTTCATCCGCTCGACTTTGTGCGCACGATTGCCGTGGCGCGTATCGTCATGCCAGCCTCGATGGTGCGTCTGTCAGCTGGGCGTGAAGACATGACCGACGAATTGCAAGCTTTGTGTTTTGTCGCAGGTGCCAATTCGGTGTTCAGCGGCGCGCAATTGCTCACCACGCCAAATCCTGAGCAGGATGTGGATGCGGCTTTGTTCTCGCGTCTTGGCATGTCAACGGATGCCAAAGGTGGTTCCATCGGAACCGCCGTCCCTCACGCTAAGGCTGGCTCGCATCACAATGCCTGATTGGCAGCGACAAGGGGCGGCCCATGTTTGGCTGCCCTATGCGCAGATGAAAACAAGTCCACCACCCTTGCCGGTGGTGGCAACCGATGGTGTGCGTCTGCATCTTTCCGATGGGCGCACACTCATTGATGGCGTGGCCAGCTGGTGGACAGCCTGTCACGGCTACAATCATCCCCATATTCAAAACGCTGTGCGCGATCAGCTCGAAAAAATGCCCCATGTTATGTTGGGCGGACTCGCGCATGAGCAGGCCTATCGTTTGGCGTCGCGCTTGAGCGCTAAATTGCCCGGCGATTTGGATCATGTGTTTTTCTCAGACTCGGGTTCTGTCGCTGTTGAAGTCGCGATGAAGATGGCGATTCAATCGCGTCTCAATCGTGGTCAAAGCGGCCATCGTATTTTGGCGTTTCGTGGCGGCTATCACGGCGACACTTTGGCCACGATGGCTGTGTGTGATCCTGAAGAGGGCATGCATGCTCTGTTCAATGGCGTGTTGGCCCAGCAGGTCATGGCTGATTTGCCTATTGATGACGCCTCGCTTCTCAATCTGCGTCGCGTGATTGAAACACATGCACATGAGCTTGCTGCAATTTTGGTTGAGCCTTTGGTGCAGGGCGCTGGCGGCATGGTGTTTCATGATGCGCAGGTGTTGTGCACTTTGCGCGCGCTGGCCGATGAGTTTGGCCTCACGCTGATTTTTGATGAAATATTCACAGGCTTTGGTCGCACAGGTTCGATGTTTGCCTGTGAGCAAGCGGGTGTGGTGCCTGACATCATCACACTGTCAAAAGCCCTGACGGGTGGCACATCGCCGCTGGCCGCCACGATTGCGCGCAAACATATTTTCGATGCGTTCTGGTCAGATAATCCTGATCACGCGCTGATGCATGGCCCCACTTTCATGGGCAATGCTTTGGGCTGTGCTGCGGCCAATGCGTCATTGGATTTGTTTGAACGCGAGCCACGCTTGGCGCAAGCGCAAGCGATTGAAGTGCAGCTGCACGATGAATTGCGCGCCTGTCGCACACTTGCCGGTGTGCGCGATGTGCGCATCAAAGGCGCTATTGGTGTTGTGGAATTACATTCGATCAAAGATCGCGCAGCTTTGCAGACGAAGCTTTTAGCGCAGGGCGTTTGGATTCGCCCCTTCCGCAATATTGTTTACGTGACGCCAGCCCTCACCATCGCGCCGCAAGATTTGAATACTCTCACGCGCGCGATTTATAATGTGTTGAGCTAGGCCTACTTCTTATACAAATCGCCATAGGTGTCGCGCAGAACATTCTTCTGCACCTTGCCCATTGTGTTGCGCGGTAGATCATCGACAAAGATCACGCGCTTGGGCTGTTTGAATTTCGCCAAACGATCTTCAAGCGCTGACACAACGGCTTTCTCGTCGATCGTAGCGGCTTTGTCGCGCACCACAATGGCTGTGACACCTTCACCAAAATCAGCATGGGGCACGCCAATCACAGCGCTTTCAATCACGCCGGGCAAAGCATCGATCTCGTCTTCCACTTCTTTGGGATAGACATTGAAGCCGCCGGTGATGACGAGATCCTTGCCGCGCCCCACAATATGCACATAGCCGCGCTCATCAATCTTGCCCAAATCGCCGGTGATAAAAAATCCATCCGCGCGGAATTCTGCGGCTGTCTTTTCGGGCATGTTCCAATAGCCCTTAAACACATTGGGGCCTTTGACTTCAATCATGCCAATATCGCCCTGCGCGATGTATGCGCCTGACTCTGGATCGGTAATGCGCACGCTCACGCCGGGCAGGGGTAGACCCACAGTGCCAGCCACGCGATCTCCCTCATAAGGGTTCGACGTGTTCATATTGGTTTCGGTCATGCCATAGCGTTCGAGAATGGAATGATTGGTGCGTGCGCGCCATTCGCGATGCGTTTCGGCCAGCAAAGGCGCTGAGCCAGAAATGAACAGCCGCATGTGTTTTGTCGCCTCTGGCGTCAGACCAGAATGTTGCAGCAGCCGCGTGTAGAACGTGGGCACGCCCATCATCACAGTTGCGCGTGGCATCAGGCGCAACATTTCATCCGCATCGAGTTTCGACAAAAAGAACATCGAGCCGCCAGCCAGCAGCAAGACATTCATCGCCACAAAAAGCCCGTGCGTGTGATAGATCGGCAAAGCATGAATGAGCACATCATCGGCTGTGAAACGCCACGTGTCGCGCAATGACAGCGCGTTGGAGGCGAGATTGTTATGCGTCAACATCGCGCCTTTTGAGCGACCCGTTGTGCCTGATGTGTAGAGAATGGCGGCCAGATCATCGGGGCCACGCGCAACATCGCTAAAAGCCTCCGAGGCTTTGGCGGCGCGCTCAGCCAATGAGCCATCAGCCGCGATACCCAAAGATTCGACATGTTTGACGCCAGCCTTTTGCGCGACGCCCAAAAGCGCATCGCGCCGCGCTGGGTCACACACAAAAAGCGTCGCGCCAGAATCGCTCAAGAAATAATCGACTTCATTGGGCGTGTAGGCGGTGTTGAGCGGCAAGAAGACAGCGCCAGCGCGCAAACACGCGAGATAGAGCAAAATGGCTTCGGGGGATTTTTCCACCTGCACGGCGACGCGATCACCCGGCGCAATGCCTAGCGTTTGCAGCGTGTTGGCATATTGCGCCGATTGGCGCGCCAGATCGCCATAGGTCAGTTTGCGACCGGCTGTTGTTTCAATGAACACTTTATGAGCGTCGGGAAAACGCTCAGCGAATGCCTGATACAAATACGAACCCATCGGTGCCCCCAACCAAGCCTGTTATGTTCAGACTTAGTTGGACGATGACGCGGTAAGTTGCAAGCGGGATCGTGGTTCGCTTTTGAGCAGTTTGCGCACGCTACCTGAGGCGGCAACTTCGCCTTGATTGACGAAAGCCTCGTGGTTTTTCTCTATGTCATCGAGATCATAGAGATAATTGACCATTAGCCCGCCCGCATCGCGCATGGCGCGGGGGGAGCGGTCTCCCAGAAAATTGATTCGTTCCAGCCGCGCCCCATTGCCAAGGTGGAAGCGGGCAACTGGGTCCACCGGGCGGCCCTTCGGGCCTTTGGCGCGCAAAAAATAGCCGGCCGCCAGAGATTCGACCACGGGGCGCAGGCGCTCAGCTGCCTCAGTATCCTTGGCCCAATCGGGCTGGATGAGAGCCTCGGCGGCTGCCTGTTCGTCGGGGGCAAGCTGCTCACGTTCACGCGCCAGCCAGCGCATAAAGCCCGGCACGGGCGAGAGGGTGACGAAGCGCTCCAATTTGGGCAATTCGCGGCGCAATTCTTCCACGACTTGTTTGATGAGAAAATTGCCAAACGACACGCCATCCAGCCCACGCTGGCAATTGGAGATGGAATAAAATGTGGCGGTGCGCGCATAGCTTAAGGGTGCCGGTGTGCGCGCCTCAGCCAGCAAGGGCGCGATGGCGTTTGGAACGGCCTCGCTCAACGCCACTTCCACAAAGATCAGCGGCTCGTCGACGAGGGCTGGATGAAAAAACGCATAGCAACGCCGATCAATTGGGTCGATGCGGCGGCGCAAATCTTCCCAATCGCGAATGGCGTGGACGGCTTCGTAGCGAATGATTTTTTCCAACACGATGGCGGGTGTGGACCAATCAATGCGCCTCAAAACCAGAAAGCCGCGGTTGAACCATGAACTCAGCAGATGCGCGAAATCTTGGTCCACGGCTGCGAGTGCTGGGTCTTTGTCTTTGATGTTGAGAAGATCGGCACGCATCGCCACCAAAGCAGCAGTGCCGCCGGGCGCACGATTGAGCCGTCGAAACAAATCTTGCCGACGCGGCTCAGACTCAAAATGCAATTTCGTGCTGGCATCCTGATCGGGATTTTTCTGCCAAGCGATCACCGCTTTGGCCAGACGCGCTTGGTCAGGGCCAAAGTCCGTGCCGAGCGCTTTGAAAAAGGCCAGCTTGCCTGTGTCATCAAGCAAGGGATAGCGGTTGAGCACTTCGGCCGCCAGCGCCGTGCCAGACGCCTCGCCGCGCCCTGAGAGCAGCGCACGGCACAGCTCAATAATCGAGCCCGCCGTTGGTGCCGCTCCATTGCCCTCGCCGCGCTTAAGCAATTGGCGGCCTTTGTCGGCAATGGAATTGAGCAATTCAGAAAAGAAGGCGCTGTTCATTTCAGGTCCCTTTGGCAAGTCGTCAGACTGGCCCTTTGCAGTTTCAAAATAAAGCTTAAACTTGACTTATGGCGAGGCCGTGGCAGCACTGATCAGCTAGACCGCGCTTGCATAACGAGCGCGCGTGACCAGTCTTTCGGATTTGGATTAACATGACAATAAAATTGGGAACCGAAATGTTCCACGCCTCATTAGCGAAAGCTCCGCTCAAGGCGGAAACCCAACAGCTCGCCCCATCATCGGAGTCAGCTGCCTATCGTCTAGCCGCACTCGATCAGGATTTTTTGCTCAGCGATGCCATGCGCGGTGTGCGCTTTATGCTGGAATATGAAAAAGCCGAAGAGGCTTTGCGCGCATGGGGTGTGGCGTCCACTGTGGTGGTGTTTGGCAGTGCGCGTATTCGTGAAGATGGGCCCGGCGAACAACCGCGCTGGTATCGCGAGGCGCGCAGCTTTGGCGCTATGTGTTCAAGCCTAGGCGGTGCGCTGTGTGACACAGGCGGTGTTCGTCAAAATGTCATCGCCACTGGCGGCGGTCCTGGCATTATGGAAGCTGCCAATCGTGGTGCTGCTGAC
Organism: uncultured Hyphomicrobiales bacterium; assembly: GCA_903897875.1. Classification (GTDB taxonomy): domain Bacteria; phylum Pseudomonadota; class Alphaproteobacteria; order Rhizobiales; family Beijerinckiaceae; genus Terripilifer. The sequence continues at coordinate 6,279 of CAIUDK010000070.1, read as the reverse complement.
GTTGGGGCGCCCTCGATTGGTTTCAACATCACGCTGCCGCATGAGCAGACGCCCAACATTTACACAACGCCAGAGCTGACGTTTCTGTTTCATTATTTTGCCATGCGCAAAATGCATCTGGCGATGCGTGCACATGCGCTGGTTATCTTTCCCGGCGGCTATGGCACATTCGATGAATTGTTCGAGATTTTGAATCTGCGCTGCACCGGAAAATCACCCAATATCCCGATTGTTTTGTTTGATCGCGCCTATTGGCAAAAGGTCATCAACATGGATGCCATGCTAGAGGCAGGCGTGATTAATGCGCAAGATGCAGCGCTCTTTCAATATGCCGATACAGCGCAAGATGCGTGGCATGCCATCAGCACACATCTGGGCACACCTGCGCCTGTTCAATCAAAACAGCCAGCAAAGCTTTGAGAAGATCGGGGCTGTTGAGGCCCCGATCGTTTAATGTTGAATGCTTTGCTTGGCAGCTTCCGACGCTTTTTCTGCAGCGCTCTCATATGTGGACGTCAGATCCTGACCAATCTCACCATAGATTTCGCGCACACGACCAACATGTTCTGCAAAGGATTCTGATGATGCGCGCAGGAAGCGTGCTTCAACCTCAAGCACAGTGTTGAGCGATTTTGCACCGGTCAGTTGATCCAAGAGAGCTGTGAAATGGTTGAGATGGTCGAGCGACATGCCCGCCATTTCTGAGGCCAAAAGCTGCATACGCCGCGACGTGACCTGAAAGGATTTCATGGCCATGTCCATGCCGCCAGCGATTTGTTCGGTAGGTTTTGTCTCTTGCGCCATAAAGGATCTCCTCAACTGTTGAACCTCCAACGCTCAATTTGCCGCGGCGTTGCAAACTATCCTCAAGGAGCCGTAAAATTCGTCGACCTGAAATGCCACGTCTTTGCGTGTGAATCCTATTTCAGTTAAAAGGTCTCATCGCATGAGGACATTATGATTGCTGCCGCGCTTGCCGCTCTGAACCAAATGTTTACGCCGCCCTTTCGGGCTGTGCTTTGGAAAACCTTAGGCCTCACGCTCGCCCTCTTGGCCGTGGTCTGGGTTGGGCTGGATCGTTTGGCGGGCGGCTATCTGCAAGTCTCGCTGCCTTGGCTGGCAACCATGCTGTCCATCATCACTGGCTTTGGCTTGATTTTCGGATTGGGGTTTTTGCTAGCACCTGCTTCGATGCTGGTGGCGGGCCTCTATCTCGATGAGCTGGCCGAAATGGTTGAGCATAGTATTGGCGCACCCCAAGGGCGCGCTTTGCCAAATGGTCAGGCAATCTGGTTGGCAATTAAATTTACGGGCGTCTCGGTGCTCGTCAATTTGCTTGCTTTGCTGTTGTTGTTGGTGCCGGGCATCAACCTGCTCGCCTTCTTTGGTGCCAATGCCTATCTGTTTGGTCGCGAATATTTTGAGCTGGCAGCTCTGCGTTATGCGCCCCTTGAAGAGGTGCGCGCGATGCGTCGCAAACACGCATGGTATATTTTTATGTGCGGCCTACCGATTGCGTGCTTTCTTGCAGTGCCCGGTTTGAATTTGCTGACCCCTTTGTTTGCAACGGCCTTCATGGTGCGCATTCATCATCGCCTTGCTGGCTTCAACCGCATTGATATTTTACCGCCTGATCAAATTGTGCGTCGTGTTTAAGGCAAGCGGATGGCGCTGAATTTTCCTTATCCTGTGCTTGTCAGCGATGTGGGTGGAACAAACGCGCGCTTTGCCATTGTGCCTGAGCGGGGTGATGAGCTCGTGCCTTTGCCCGCGCAAAAAACATCTGCTCACGCAGATTTTTCGTCTGCAGCTTTGATGGCTTTGGGCGGGCGTCAGGTGCGCTCGTTAATGTTGAGCGCTGCTGGCCCATGTGAGGGGCGTCGCATCAAACTCACCAATGCCGCATGGGTTTTGGAGGCCGACGCGATCGTCGATTGCCTCAAGCTCGATCAGGGCATGATGTTCAATGATTTTGAAGCGCAGGCTTTGTCCTTGCCAGCACTCCAGCCCAGTTGGTTAGCGCCCATTGGACCGCAAAACGCGGATGCCCATGGCACACGTCTCATTCACGGGCCCGGCACAGGTTTGGGAACCGCCGCACTCTTAAACGTCGATGGTCGCTATCTGCCGGTCGCCAGTGAATCGGGTCATATGGATTTTGCACCCGTCAGCACTGATGAACATTTATATTGGCCCTATATCGAGCGCCGCTTGGGCCGCATTACGGCTGAGACACTCATCAGTGGTGCGGGGATCACGCGTTTGCATCGCGCGCGTATGGCCTCGCAAGGCCATCCTAGGCCAGAGACGAGTGCCGCGCAGATTGTTGCAGCAGCGCTGGCCGATCATGCCAGTTTTGAGGCTGAAACGATCCGTGCCTTTTGGCTTTTGGTGGGGCGCTTTGCGGGCGATATGGCCATCACCTTTGTGGCCACCGGAGGCGTCACTTTGGCGGGCGGAATTTTGCCGCGGATTTTTGAGTTCTGCGATGCCAAAACATTTCGCGCCGCCTTTGAAGACAAGGCACCCTATCGCGCGATCATGGAGCGCATACCTGTGCAGCTTCTCATCAAGCCAGATACTGTTCTGGCCGGGCTCGCACGCATTGCCGCGCACCCGCGCGATTATGCGCTGAATGAAGTGGAACGGATGTTTGTGTTGGCTTAAGCGGCGTTGGATGTGTCGTGTTGCGCCATCATCAAATAGAGGCCAGCAGGATCGCGTGTGGCACGCAGCCGCGCCGCAAAGCTCGGATCACGAAACAAGCGCGCGATACGAGACAAAGCCTTCAAATGATCTGCGCCCGCACCTTCTGGTGCGATGAGCATGAAGATCAAATCAACGGGTTGGCCATCCAACGATTCAAAATCGATGGGACGCTCAAGCCGAGCAAAGACACCAAAAATGCGATGGCACTTTTCCATCTTGGCATGGGGAATAGCGATGCCATTGCCCACACCTGTTGAGCCAAGCCGCTCACGCTGAATGATAACATCCAAGATTTCGCGTTCGCGCAGACCAGAGACAATGGCCGCGCGCTCGCACATTTCCTGAAGCGCTTGTTTGCGCCCATTCGCTTTGAGGTGAGGCAGAATGGAGTCGGCGCCGATAAGATCAGATAGAGGCATGAAAGGTCCATGAGGCGGCGAGCCGCGCCGTGGCGGACACCTTAACAAAACTTGTAACACTCACGAACGATCCCCGTCGCTTTCGCTTGGGGTTGGATCAATCCATCCAATATGTCCATCACTTCGGCGATAGACAAAATTGACTCGGCCGCTACTCGCATTGCGGAATACCAGAACTGGCACGCCAGTAAAGTCGAGATCTGTCACAGCCGCCGATACTGTCAAGGTTGCCATGGCTTTGGTTTTCTCAGCCACAACGACAGGATGGAAGGTCTGCTCATCATCTTCAGGCGCATGAAGCGTGTAATGCGCCGCTATTTCCTCATCAGTCTGTGGCGTTGGTGTGGCAGCTCCGCCATTCCGCTCGCCATTATGGTGGCTTTTGAGGCGGCTCTTATAGCGACGCAGACGCTTCTCAAGCCGGTCGGCAGCTTGATCTACGCTGATATAGGGTTCCTGTGCATAACCCTCAGCCTGAAGCGTCACGCCTGTGCCCAGATGCAAGGTGCAATCGGTGCGATAGCCCGAGCCCTCGTGATCCACGACCACATGGCCGGTGATCAGCCCCTTAAAATATTTTTCAGCTGAGGATTGGAGACGACCAAGCACATGCTCACGCAAGGCTTCACCGATGTCGAAGTTTTTTCCTGAGACGCGCAGACCCATCGTTGCAAATCCTGAAATGTGAACAAGACAGTTTACGTACGTTCAATTTACACAGGTTCGTCGGCAGCACTTGCTAAAGGGTTAAGAGCGCTTGGGCGTGAAGTCAACCGTCACATTATTGTGTGACCCATTAAGGTGTGAAATTCAGTCTGTTGCACCGCGGCATATTCGGCGGCATGTTTGGCTGCAATTGCAGCATTTGCGTTGGACCTGAGTGCTGCTTGAGCTCAGTGACCCACAGCCGCCATGGCCTGCTTTTCGCGGCGACGCTCGACGGAGGAGGGGATGCGCAAGCTCTCCCGGTATTTGGCAACTGTGCGGCGCGCAATATCCACATTCACTTCTTTCAAGCGCACAACAATCGCATCATCAGATAAAATTGTGTCGGGGCTTTCTGCATCAATCAATTGTTTGATGCGGAAGCGAACCGCTTCAGCTGAATGAGATTCGCCACCGCCATGAGCTGGAATGGAAGCGGTGAAAAAATATTTCAATTCAAACAGACCGCGTGGCGAGGCCATATATTTATTCGACGTCACACGCGACACAGTTGATTCGTGCATGCCAATCGCATCAGCCACAGTTTTCAAATTCAACGGGCGCAGATGTTCGACGCCATGCAAAAAGAACGCATCTTGATGGCGCACGATTTCACTGGCGACTTTCAAGATTGTGCGTGCGCGTTGCTCTAAGCTCTTTGTGAGCCAATTGGCAGTCTGCAAACAATTGCTGATGAAGGTTTTGTCTTCCGCACTGCCAGCGACTTTTGAGACGCGCGCAGCATAGGTCTGATTGACCAAAACACGCGGCAGGCCTTCAGGATTCAGCTCCACATGCCATGTGCCATCAAAGGATGCGCGCACGGTCACATCGGGCACAACAGGCTGCACTTGCGCGCCACCAAAAGCGCGTCCGGGCTTGGGATCAAGACGGCGCAATTCAGCCGCCATATCGGCCATGTCTTCTTCATCGACACCGCACAATTTGCGCAACGCAACAAAATCGCGTCGGGCGAGCAGCGGTAAATTTTCGACCAAAGCCTGCATGGCAGGATCGTAGCGATTCTTTTCACGCAATTGAATGGCCAGACATTCGGCCAGAGTGCGCGCACCGACACCTGATGGATCGAATGTTTGAATGACACCCAAAACTTTTTCGGCGCGCTCAAGTGGTGTGCCCAGACGCTCTGCAATTTCATCTAATGGATCGGCGAGATAGCCAGCCTCATTGATGGAATCAATAATCGCATGGCCAATCAAACGATCGACAGGATCAGCCAGCGTCACCGCTAATTGTTCACCCAGATGTTCTGGCAATGTGATTTGCGCGGCGACATAGGATTCAAGATTGGTGGGTTCACCATCGCTGCCACCCGATCCCGTCGAGCCGCTCCATGATGTGGCCGACAAGCCAAAATCAGATTGACCATCGGTGGAGGGTTCATTGGGGGTCGCGGCGCGATCGGAATCAAACGTGTTTTCGATTTCGGTGCCAAGATTGGCTTCTAGTGAGCCGCGATCTGTTTCGAATTCTTCACGGCTCCAGTCGCCTTCGCTGCGCCCATCGGCGGCACCCGAAAAATCACCACTGGAAAAATCGTCGCCAGAATAATCGCCACCGTCGGAACCCAAATCATCGCCGCCGGAAAAACTGTCGTTGTCATCGCGCGTCGGTGTGGCTTCAAACGCATCACCGCGATCATCGTCAGCGCGTTCTAGAATGGGATTGCGCTCCAGCTCTTCTTCAACGAAGGCGGACAATTCGAGATTGGAAAATTGCAGAAGCTTGATCGCCTGCAGCAACTGCGGCGTCATGACCAGGGATTGCCCCTGTCGCATCACTAGCTTGGTCGAAAGCGCCATACGCTGACTCTGCTCTGCACATACTGACCATAGGGCAGCATTTAGCCCCGGCCTGTTTTTTGCTTATAGCACGGCTGCGGCAAGGTTCCAGCATCACACGTGCATTGGGAACAAATCTTGCGTGGCTTTGGAGGGGTGTGGTTAACAGTCTCGCTCAAGCCAAATAGCTAAGCTTTGCCTGAGACTTACCAAAGTTTGGGAGCTAAAGGGGCGGGCGGCTTCTGCGCGCAACATCGCCTGTCGAGAGGTGCCAGCCTGAAACTGGCACCTCTGCGAGGTTTATTTAGGTGCCAGAACCATGATCATCTGACGACCTTCCATGGCGGGCTCAGCCTCAACCTTGGCAATTGTATTGGTCTCTTCCTTCACCCGCTGCAAGAGCCGGTAGCCGATGTCTTGATGGGCAAGCTCGCGGCCACGAAAGCGCAATGTCACCTTGACCTTGTCACCTTCTTCGAAGAAGCGGCGAACCGCCTTCATCTTGACGCCATAGTCATGGTCGTCGATGCCGGGGCGAAGCTTGATTTCCTTAAGCTGCACAACGTGCTGCTTTTTCTTACTTTCCTGCTTCTTACGGCGCAGTTCGAATTTATACTTGCCGTAATCCATTATTTTGGCAATCG
>CAIUDK010000069.1 GCA_903897875.1 uncultured Hyphomicrobiales bacterium | reverse complement strand
GGTTTTGCCGTGATCAACGTGACCAATGGTCCCGATGTTACAGTGCGGCTTGTTACGCGAGAATTTTTCCTTGCCCATAGACCTGTTCCACAGTTCCGATCACCGCCCCAGCGGCAGCCGCGGTTCGATAGGCGGGTTTGAACAAAACCGCAAGGGGTAAGGCCCAAATCCACCCCATACCCCGTGGCACCCGCCTGCCCCGAGCAACGCCGCGCTTGCTGCCTTTTTGCGTATTTTCTTCAGTTTTGGGATGTTTTATGAGGCCAAAAGCTCATGTGGCGGGCCGATTGATGGATTTTGGCTCACTTTTGGGCCAAAAGCGGCCAATATGCGCGCGCCAAATGAACCGTGCTGCCAGTCCCTCAACACACCAATATTCGTTCAATCTGGCGCGCGCGCTCGAGCTTGATTCGGGCCCATGCGTCCCTGCGACAGCCATTTTGCAAAGTCTTGGGCAAGCTTTTCTGCCAGACGATCAAACGGCGGCCTCACCTTTCCCGTAGCTTCAAGCACTTCTTGCAGGGCAGTCCCATAAAGACCGCCACCGCGCAGGAAGATGAACTCAGCCTGTTCTGGCAAACTGACAATTGGATTGCCTGTGTTTGCATCGATCAACACAATTTGAGCTTTGAGGTGACTTGTGCCGCCAGTCAAAAAGCTTCTCGCGATACCCGGAATATCAATCGATGTGATTGTGATGTGGATTTGCGCTGGCCTAGAACCTCGCAATACTGGCCGCGTGGCGCGCTCGAACGCAGCCCGCAGTTTTGTCGTCGCCTGCGCTTTGATAAACGCCATGCCCTGCGGCGTTTTTATCAATCGCTTGGTGCCGGTGTTGTCGGACGGCAGCACATTATGTGTACGGGCCAGATCATGCTCGGCTTGCGTGTAATTGATTGACGCATTGGGTGCAAAATCCACGCTCACGTCACTGAGCCCAAATGTCGCAATGGTGCTGGAGCTCAGCGGATTAGGCCCAGGCTTGAAACAACCGCTCAGGCAAAAACAGCCCAACAGCGCAATGAAAAATCGCAATCGCATTGAAAATATTTCAAAATCTGGGCACAAAATCGAAGCCCAGATCACACTACTCGATGTCTCCTCAGACTGAAGGACATTGTTAAATAAAGCTTAATGCGCATTCGGCCCAAAATAAGCGCAGGCCTCACCGCCTGAATCCCGATAGACCGTCACGCGCACAAGCCCCGTCGCCACAGGTGCGAGCTTTTCCCAAATCCAGCGCGAAAGATTTTCCATAGTTGCTGGCCCAAGATCAGCCACTTCATCCAAAAAGCGATGATCGAGACCATCACGCGCCTCTTCCAGCGCTTGCATGAACAGGCCCAGATCAATCACCATGCCGGTGTCTGGGTCCATCTCACCACGCACAGTCACTTCGGCGCGATAAGAATGGCCATGCACACGCAGGCTAGGCTCACGCTCAACAACACGGCTCAGCGTATGGGCTGCATCAAAACGGAATTGCTTGCTCAATTCGTACATTACGGAATTCCGATCAGCTTATGTGTTTGCAGACTGAGCCGCCATTGAGGATGCGCAAGGCAATAGGCAATGGCAGCATCCGTATTTTGCTTTTGGTTTGGCCCGTCTAGCGGCTGCAACCAGAAGTGAAAAAAGTTCATATCTGCAAGCGTCTCAGGATCAAGCCCCTGTTGCGGAAAAACCAATTTCAATTCGTGCCCGCCCGACACTTCCAGCGGCACACCCGCCTTCGGGCTCACGCAAATCCAGTCGAGCCCTTCGACAGGCTCTATGGTTCCGTTGGTTTCTACCGCGATCTCAAATCCAAGATTGTGGACAGCTTCAACCAGCGCCGCATCCACCTGCAGCAAAGGCTCGCCGCCTGTGAAAACCACAAATCGCTCAGCAGCACCGCCAGCCCAAACAGCTGCGATGGCAGACGCCAGATCATCAGCGGTTTGAAATTTGCCGCCACCGACACCATCGGTGCCAACAAAATCCGTATCGCAGAAGGTGCATTGAGCCTGAGCCCGGTCTTCCTCGCGGCCAGACCACAGATTGCAGCCAGCAAAGCGGCAAAACACCGCCGCACGACCGGCATGGGCGCCCTCGCCCTGCAAAGTTTTGAATAGCTCCTTGACCGCATAGGCCATGCAGCTTCCTCTCTATGAGATGATGAAGGCCCGCAATAGCAGATTGCTGGCAAGAAGCGCACCTCAAATCACCTTGG
>CAIUDK010000068.1 GCA_903897875.1 uncultured Hyphomicrobiales bacterium | reverse complement strand
TAGCCAGCAAAGCGGTCTGGATATTTCGCGCACAATTCAGCAAGGCCATCATTGGCGATCTTGGACAATTCATGGCCAGTCTCTGGCGTGCCCAGATCTTCTAGCGGTGGTTGTGAGATCGACAACACCTGCTGATAGTTCTCAAATTCATCCATCATCTTGAGACGAACATCGAGATCGTAAATGCAAGGAATGTTGCGCACGCGCTTGCCAATGGCCAGCTCAGTGCCGGGTACGGCGAGCATTTTGTCAAAGAAGGCGCGCGGGAAGAAATGATTGAATGCGTCGATATATCTCATTGGGTTTCCTCTGGTTTTCTTTTGGAGACGAGATGCGTCATTTTGGTGAGCGCATCATAGGGGAGACATCAGGGCAGGGAAAGTGACCGATTACAGGGCATCTGATCGCCATGCTGGATCAATCGTGATCGCGCCCCCTACGGCGCGCGAGACGCAGGCGCAGATTTTCCTCTGTTCCTGCTTTTGGTGGTCGCTGAGGAAAACATCGCGATGATCGATTTTGCCCTCAACCGCCAAAACATCAATGGCGCATAGGCCACATTCACCGCGCCGACAGTCAAACATCACATCCACGCCCGCATCATTTAAGACATGCAGCATAGAGCGGTCTTGTGGCACCAAAACGTCAATGCCAAGGCGTGGCACGCGCACATGAAAGGCTTCTGGCGCATAAGCACCTGACGAGCCAAAGGTTTCGATGCGAAAGGCCGCAGCCGGGCGGCCTTGGGCTTGCCACGCCCTGCGGCAGGCATCGACCAGCGGCAATGGTCCGCACAGATAGACTTCAGCGCTCGGGGCCAATTGGGCAAACTGCACCTCAGGATCAATGCGTTGACCCTCAGAGGAGATAAAGACTTCCAGACGGTCGCCGAGCACTTCGCGCAGCTCTTGCGCAAAGGCCAGCTCTTGGTTGGAGCGCACGGCATAGAGCATGCGCATTTTGGCGTTCTGGCGCGCTAACATTTTCGCCATGCCAAAAATAGGCGTAATGCCAATGCCGCCAGCAATTAAGAGATAGTCTGGCGCATCGAGTGCGAGCGGAAACAGATTGTTGGGGGCGCCCACCGAGACCAGCGCGCTCTCTTGTAGCGACCACATATAGGCCGAGCCACCGCGGCTCTCAGCATGTCGCTTCACAGCAATGCGATAACAACCGGCATCATTCTCGCCCACGAGCGAATAAGAGCGCACATCATCGCGCTCACCAATGCGCACGCGAATATTGATATGACTGCCCGGCGCCCAAGATTGGACGCTGCCATCTAGGGGCACAATTTCAAATTGGCGCACGCTGGGCGTGAGCGTTTTGATGCTGCGCACCTTAGCTTGCGACCATGTGAGATCAACCCGCATACCAGTCTCCTCAAACAGTCGCGCGACGGCGGATCAACGCACCGCCCGGCACCAGATCAAAGCTGCGCTGGCTTTGGAGCGCCAATTGCAGATTGCGATGCGCGACGCGCGCATGTTCGCGCATGATGGCCTCAGCCCGCGCTCCTTCACGCTTTTGGATCGCATCAAGAACAGCACGATGCTGGTCTTGCGCGATAATCAGAATGGAGCGCGATTCTGGGAGCACTGATTGCGCCATCACAAAGCCGCTGGGGGATGCGAAGGGCAAAGTTGAGGCACGCTCAATTTGGCGCACCAGACCACGACTGTTGGCCAAGTCGATCAACATTGTATGGAAGCGCGCATTGAGTTTGAGATATTGCGTAAATTGTTCAGGGTTTTGCGCGGTTTCGCGCACGCAGACATCCAATTCCTCAACGCAATCTTGAATGGCAGCTAGGGCTTCTGGCGCAACACCACGCTCGGCCGCCAAGCGCGCCGCCAGTCCTTCTAGCGTACCACGAATTTCAATGGCATCGGCAATATCGGCCTCGGTGAAGGATTTAACCGCAAAGCCACCGGTTGCGATGGATTCCAGCAGACCTTCTTCTTCCAAGCGCACAAGCGCCATGCGCACCGGCGTGCGTGAAACCCCAAGCCGCTCAACCGTCGAGAGCTCTGAAATGCGCTCATCCGCTTTAAGCTCACCATTCAAGATCAGCTCGCGCAAGGCCAGCAGCGCTTTGTCACTCTGCGATAGAGCGCGATCATCTTTGTCGAGGGCGCTCATTGGGCAGCCGCTGTGCGCGAGCCCAGGGCAGCCGCATGCGAGGGAGGGGTTTCTGCCGCGATCATTTTATCAATAATGCGACGCGACCACATAGCCCCCGCATCAATGTTCAAATTGTAGAACACATGGTCGGGATTTTCCGCAATCGCTTGTTGCTGGGCTTCGAGAATAAGCTCGTCTTCGCGGAAAATGCTGGCGACACCTTCGCGCAACTTGGTGGTGAGGAGCTGTTCCCCCAACTTATAATTGCGCACAAAGGCCCAGAAATAATGACACGTCGTCTCAGTCTCTGGGGTGACAGTGTTGAGCACAAAGCCATTGACGCCTTGCGAGCGGTCGCCGTCGGGCGCGCCCGTGCCTGTGGGGGCAACGCCGACATCAATGGAAATCGTGCAGGGCGCTTCAAAACGGATGATCTGCCAACGATCCACGCGACCGGGCTTGCCCAATTGCGCACCCCAGAAGGGCGGCGGCACAATGTCGCGCATCCAGCGCGTCACAGTCGCGGTTTTCTCGCCATGGTGGACATCAAACGGCGATTCCGCCACGGCGTCATCGCCAATCGTCGTGCTGTGCACGAAAGTCTCGTGCGTGAGATCCATCAAATTGTCGAGCACAAGGCGATAGTCGCATTTCACATGAATGACTTTGCCATCCCCCGCCCAATTGGGATCGTGGTTCCAATGCAGGTCAGGAATTTTGGCAGGATCAGCAAGGGCGGGATCACCCGTCCACACCCAAACAAAACGATGCTGCTCGTGAGTGGGAAATGTTCGCACACCCGCGGACGGATTGATGGTTTCTTGCGACGGCATATGCGTGCAGCGGCCGTGCGAATTGTATTTCAACCCGTGATAGCCGCACGTCACTTCATCGTCTTTAAGATGCCCTTTGGAGAGCGGCACAAGGCGATGCCAACACGCATCTTCTAGGGCTGCAACCTGGCCATCTTTGCGACGAAAAAGGACGATTTTCTTGCCCGCAATCGTGCGGGGAAAAAGTGCTTGCTGAATCTCATGGTCCCAAGCCGCCGCATACCAAGCGTTGAGGGGAAAAGTTTTGGCATTCGGCTTCAGCGTCGTCATGGCGATCCCTCCGGCTCTTAAACATGTATACAATATCACCCTACGGAATAGCAATATGGGGAAAAATAGGAGTAATTTTCTGATTATGTATACATTTTTGCTTCAAAGCGGTGTTTTCGCTTGCTAAGCTCACCGTATGAGTGGACACAAAACCGCCCTAAATATTTCTGAAAAAATTACAAATAGATCCGGCCGGCATACGTGTTCTAGCTAAGCTTTGGGCAGAAGGCAGAGGAGTACCCGCTGCCATTCAATATGAAAGACTCATAAAGAATGGAAACGACCACAAAATCAAAACGTGGGTTGGCTTCAATGTCACCCGAAAAGCGCCGCGAAATCTGCAGCAAGGGCGGACTCTCGGTACCAGCAGAAAAGCGCGCCTTTTCAGTTGATCCACAATTGGCCAAGCGTGCAGGCAAGATTGGTGGCGAAGCCACTAAGAAGCGCACAACAACGCCAGAGCCAGTTGACGCTTAATTTGAACTAACGACGGCCTGCTGCTGACGAGATATAGTTTCGCAGCAGCAGGGCCTCGCGTTTTACGACGTCGGCGTTGGCGCTAATAAAGCCAAAACTTCATCGAGTTTTTCTTCGACGAAGGGTTTTGTTAAAAACGCATTCATGCCCGCAGCAAAGACTTGCTCTCGATCACTCTCCAAC